>CAUZRT010000032.1:0-16286 GCA_963582235.1 Lentisphaeria bacterium | reverse complement strand
TACCGCAACGGCATCGGCACGTACGGGAAAATGGCCAGTTGGTCCGGGCTCATTCATTCGGCGATTTTCTTTCTGATCGGCATTCGCCTGTGGGGTTTCGGCAAGAAATACGGTTACGTCACTCAGATCCAGTATTTCCGGGCCCGCTTCGAGTCCAACCTGCTCGGCTATCTGCTGTTTCCCATTCTTGTAGGCCTTGTCATTCCCTACCTCCTTATCGGCATCCTCGGCGCCGGCAGCGTTGTCCGCTCGGTAACCGCAGGCTCCTTTCCGAACACCTTCACGTATCCGGATAAGCGCCTGACCGACAAATTCGATATCAAGAGAGATCTCGATCGTGCCAAACAGACGTATCTGTTCGCGGCCCTCGATGCCGTAGTCCAGAAGAATCCGGACAACGCTTCCAAATATGAAGAGATTACCGGCCAGCTCCAGTCGAAAGGCATCGTGCGTCTGACATGGTCCGAGCTCGAGCCCTTGAAAACTGTTCGGCAGGACCTTCTCGAAGAGCAGTCGGAGTTGCTGATGGATTACGACGCGGCCATTACCGCCTATAAGAAAAAGGCGATGGAGCTGAAAGCCTCGAGCGACTTCCGCACGCGCCGGGTGATCGCAGGCAGCTTCGTGCGTCGCGCAAAAGCCACTGCTCATGAGAAGAAAGTCTTCCGCATGAGCGGCATCGTCAAGCTGGCGCCGGACAGGATCTCGAATCCGATGAACGGCGGCGTGCCGCCGTGGCTGACCGGCCTCGTGATATGCACCGTTGTGCTCAGCTATATCTTTTTTGGCGGCCTGCGCGGGGCCGCATGGGCAAACGCGATGCAGACCATTGTGTTCATGGTCACCGGCATCATTACCTTCCTGTTTATCGCCACGAAGCTCGGCGGCGTCGCCAATGCATCGCACATCGTGCGCGAATGGAGTCCGCACACGATGACGCGGGAAACGATTAAGCCCGTTCAATTCCTGACATATTTCTTCGTGCCCCTTTCCGTCGGCATGTTTCCTCATTTGTTTCAGCACTGGTTGACGGCGCGAAGCGCGAAGACATTTCGGGTGACGGTGATCGCGCATCCGCTCTTTATCATGATTGTCTGGGTGCCGTGCGTACTGATCGGGGCCTGGGCGACGGCGGCCATGATGCCGGGAGCCGGCGACTTCAGTCTGATCGTACCCATTGACCACCCGCCCAACTCGGAATTGGCGATTATGGTCAAGCGTTTAGCCACGCCGGCACTTGTGGGACTCTTGAGCGCCGGAATCCTGGCGGCCATAATGTCTTCACTCGATTCGCAGTTTCTCTGCCTTGGAACCATGTTCACAAACGACATTGTTTTGCACCGGTTTGGCGCGGATCGTTTCACAGACAAACAGATAGTTCTCATGGCGCGGCTGTTCATTGTCGGAATCGTCGCCATTACCTATGGTCTCTCACTCTTCGAGCCGCGGCGCGTCTTTACCTTGGGCGTCTGGTGCTTCAGCGGTTTCGGCGGCCTGTTTCCGGTTGTCTTCGCGGCCGTCTGGTGGAAGCGCTGCACCAAGGCGGGGACCATTGCCGCGGTCGTCGTCACGACGGGCGTCTGGGTGATTACCTTTGCGCGCGCCGGATTCGGAACGGACTACGGCTTGATTTCGATTGGCCCGATCCATGACATCATGCCGGCCGCCGTGATATTCGCGGCCTGTGCGATCACCATCGTCATTGTCTCCCTGATCACCAAGCCGCCGAGTGACGAGACCGTACAGAAGTTCTTCGTTAATTAGTGGCAGCCCCACTCGTCACGCCCGACGCGGCGCTCGCGGCCGCATCGGGGCACGGCGTCGTCGTTGAGGTCCTGTGAGACGCCTGCCGCGATACCGTTTTTCGCGATCGCCTTCATGAGAATCCCCCACTTGTCTTGCTTGTCCGCAATCACCCCGCCGTGGCGTTGCAGGGCCGTGACTGTACCATTATATTTTTTGAGACTACCAACGCTGAAATCGTCGTTGCGGCCTCTTAACGCCCAACTCGAATTATTCAGAAATTTCTGCTGCGAGCACGCATCGGTCGAACCACGAAGGCACGGAGGCACAGAGGCGGAGACCATCGAATTTTATAGGAAGTGGGATCGAGTGAGCGGGGAGAATGATTCACTGGCGAAATAATCGTGTCTCGTTCAGCCTCCTTGCCCTCCCTAAAAAATCGAATCATTGAATTTGCTGTCGGTAATCGTCGACGACGGACGGTCAATGTGATCGATCATCTATAGCACGGCCCAAGCGATTACCGTCAGCAAATTCAATGATCTTTGCTCCGTGCCTTCGTGGTTAAAAATGTCCAGTTTCTAGTAGCATTAACGGTTCCGATTTACGATATCTAACCTGTACAAACGTGACCTATGACCGCTGATTCAGCTGCCATTGAAGCCGCCCGTGACTGCCTCGATGCCCACGTCCGTGAAATCATAAAGTGGCACTTTTCGCACGATACGGGCACGCCGTATTGGCTGGACTGGGCACAGCAGGCGGATTTCGATCCCGTCAGTGACATTGCCGGCTTCGGTGATCTCACCCGGCGATTCCCGTTGTTCGACGACGAGGTGTTGCGAGATCTCCCCCATGACGCGTTGATCCCGAAGCCATACCGTGCCAACCCGTTCCGGATTTTTGAAACCGGTGGAACCACCGGAATGCCGAAACAGCGCATTAGTTGGGACGATCATCTCCTCGACTACACCGAGTTTTCCAGTACACTTGACGACGCCTGTTTTCCGAAGGGGGGAAACTGGCTGATGGTCGGACCGACCGGCCCGCGCCGGCTGCGGCTGGGAATCGAGCACTTGGCGAATATTCGCGGCGGCGCCTGCTATTTCGTAGATCTCGATCCGCGATGGGTCAAGAAAGTGATTGCCGAACAGCGATTCGACCAGGCCCGGGCGTATAAGCAGCATGTTATCGATCAGGCGGTCACTATTCTCAAGCACCGGGACGTTGCCTGCCTGTTCACGACACCGTTGCTGCTCGAGGCACTCGGCGAGCGCGTCTCAATTCCCGACCGAGGTGTTAGAGGTGTCTTCTGCGGTGGCACGACCATGACGCCGCAAATGGTTCGTTTTTTGATCGAAGAAGTTCTCGAGAATCGGGTTCGTTTCGTGCCGACGTACGGCAATACGCTTATGGGGCTTGCCTGCAGCATCCCGCTCACATCCGATGACCATTACAGTGTTACCTACTGGGCGCCGCAGCCGCGAGCCGTCCTGCGCGTTGTCAAACCCGAGCGGCCAGAGGAGTCAGTCGACTACACCGAATTCGGTCGCATCGAGCTGACGACGATGACGAAGGAATTCTTTATGCCGCGATTCCTCGAGCGCGACGAGGCCGTCCGACGATCGGCCTGCGCGCAATATACCTGGGACGGTGTCGGCGATGTCCGGCCGTTCGAGGGTACGAAGAAGGAAATCGTCGAAGGAGTGTATTGAATTTCGATTGCAGCGGAAACTGGAAACTGGAAACTCGGTTTCACGATCCGGAGCCCGTTTCCTTCTCAGCCAAACAACAGACCAACTCGATAGTCCTTGCGCATTACGCCCTTCGGCAAGCTCAGGATCTTCGATAATACGTATCACATTCCACGTTTTCCGCCTAAGGCGGATTTCCGCTTCGCTCCAACACGCTTCACGTTTCGCTTTTCCATGGCTATTCCCCACATTCCGATCCTACGCTGGGGTGTCCCGTACGAGAGCCTCGATGTCCAGGATGTCCGGGATCACCGGACCGGCGAGCTGATTGCACGGATGAGCATTGCCAACCCCGGTCTGATTCGTCGGGACCTACGGAGTATGCGCCGGTCCCGAGAGTGTCTCAGTCAGGTTCCTGAAAAGGAATTGCTCGAGATTTGCCGACGTGCCGGGGATCTGTTCCTATCCGAATCGCTACCGTTCACTGCGAATGGCATGACACAGTCAGCGAACGAGTATGTCGCTCAGTTGTCGGCAACCAGCGGCCTGCCCCATACATTGTGCCGACGGAACATGGAGAAAATTTATACGGTCCTGACAGGGATGCCGGATATCCTGCGGGGACTGACACGGGGACTGTCCGCGCCCGTGTTTGATCACGGCGTGACCAACGGCGGCGGCTTACGCCTCTGCTTCTATCCGCTTACCGATGCACTCGGCGTCGTGCTGCCGAGCAATTCACCCGGGGTCAACTCGCTTTGGCTGCCGGCACCGGCCATGAAGATTCCCGTCGCCATCAAACCCGGCAGCGAGGAACCGTTAACGCCCTGGCGCATCATCCAGGCGATGATCGCCGCCGGCTGTCCGGCTGAGGCCTTCGCATACTATCCGGCGGGTCATGACGGTGCCGGCGCACTGATGGAGAGTTGCGGCCGCGCCATCATATTCGGCGACCGCGGCACGATCGACCGCTACGCCGGACAGGCGCACATCAACGTCCACGGGCCCGGCTTCAGCAAAATCCTGTTCGATGCCGACGCGGTCAAAGCGTGGCCGGACTGCCTCGACGTTCTTGTCGAGTCCGTTGCATCGAATGGGGGCCGCAGCTGCATCAATGCATCGACAATCGTCGTTCCGTCAGCAGCAAGGGAGATCGCGGAATCGTTGGCGAAGGAACTGGCAGCCGTCAAGCCGCAACCTATGGATCATGACCAAGCCGCGTTGTCGGCATTTGCCAATCCGAAAATGGCAGCGTTTATCGACGCCGCAATCGATGAAGGACTCGAGGCGCCCGGCGCCGTCGACATGACGGCAGTGTTGCGCGCCGGCCCGCGCAAAGTGGAGCTCGACGGGAGTACCTTTCTCAATCCAACCGTTGTCTACTGCGAACGTCCCGACCACCCCCTCGCCAACCGAGAGTTTATGTTTCCGTACGCTGCCGTTATCGAAGTACCGCCGCATGAGATGCCGGCAACCATCGGCCCCTCGCTTGCGGTCACGGCGATTACCGAAGACCGCAATTTCATCGATGAGCTGCTAGCCTGCCCGCACATCGAACGGCTGAATATCGGCCGCATTCCTACCAACCACGTTGACTGGGGCCAGCCCCACGAAGGCAATCTCTTCGAGTTCCTCTATCGCCGCCGCGCTATACAGATGTAGAACGAGTGACTAATTAGTGGCCGACCGAAACTCGCGATTTTCCGATCCGCGGGTTTTCGGTCAGCCACTAACCTAGGTACTCGAAGCAGGGATTCAACGCCCACTGCGAACTTTCGTTGTCCATTATATCCGGCGGACAAAGTACGCGGACGTATGGTCTTATAGGAACCGTCTATGGGGCCCCGGACAAGGGCGCCTGATTGCGAACCTGCCTGGTCTCAGTTATTGCAGGGCATGGATCACAAGGGATTGGAACCACGGAGGCACGGAGTGGAGACCATTGAATTCCCGTTGGCGTTATTGACCGTGCCCGTTGCGGCGTTTGTTAATCGTACGTGTTGACAGGCCCGCCAAAACGCGGACGAAAATTCAATGGTAAACTTTGTGGGGAGTGCGAGGGAGTGAGCAGGAGAACGAATCGCTGGCGACTGCATCGGCTCTCGTTTCGCCTCCTCACCTCTCCCGAAAAAACCGTATCGTTGAATTTGCTGTCGGTAATCGTTGCTGCCGGACGGTCGTTGTCTTCGATCCGCTGACAACGCCACCCAATCACCGACAGCAAATTCAACGATCTCCGCTTCATCCGTGTCTCTATGCCTCCGTGGTTCCAATTCCTTGTGACCCGCCGCAACGTTTTCTGCATCAAGGGCCGCGTGTAGACGATCCATCTATATGCGGGGCGGCCGGCCCATCTGCTTTTAGTTGTGTACAAATGGCAGACCTTGCGTCGCAGGGGAAGCAGGCCTAATTTACCCTGAGTAGTTAGCGCGCAACTTAAACTCCCCTTGAAAGCGCGAATCGTCGTCATCCTCGAAACATTCGTCGAGGACGAAGACGACAACGGAACAATTCATTACGCGTCCTATTGCCGATTCGGTGAGTTGTCGTGCGAACATCCCACAGGCCGCCAAATACCAATCCCGGCCCGGCGCCCGAGCCTCTTGGAAAAATCCGAATCGGGGCGATACATTCCACGTTTTGAAATCCCCGTGTTGTTGGAATTCTAACGGTCTCGTGACAACAACATAGCGGAATTTCCGACTTTAAGATAAGAGTCTCCCGAACGTAGGAAGCGTCGGTTGGGAAACCTTTGTTACGAACAGAGTATTCACGTATCACTCAATTCGCGCCGCCAATGGGAGATTTCCAATACCAATCCCGTACGCGTCTGATTTTCGGTAATGACAGTATCGACAGGCTCGGCGACATCGCCCGCGAAACCGGCGGCGGACGCGTGCTGCTTGTCAGCGATCCGGGAATCGTCGCGGCCGGCCATGTTGCCCGCGCGCTGGCAACGCTTGACGATGCCGGACTGAACGTGATAGTCTATGATGCAGTGCGTGAAAACCCAACGACTGAGGATGTGGACGCCTGCCTGGAAACAGCGAAAGACGCATCGATCGATCTCATTATCGGTCTGGGCGGCGGCAGCAGTTTGGATACGGCGAAAGGCTGCAATTTTCTTCTCACCAATGGCGGCAGTATCCACGACTACCGGGGCGTCGGCAAGGCAACAAAGCCGATGCTGCCGCTGATTGCGATTCCGACGACCGCGGGCACCGGCAGCGAATTCCAGTCCTACGCGTTGATCGCCGATGTCGTATCCCATCAGAAAATGGCCTGCGGCGATCCCAAGGCGGCGCCGGCCGTCGCCATTCTGGATCCGACGCTGACCATTAGCCAACCCGACCAAGTCACAAAATGCACCGGCATCGATGCTGTTTCACATGCGGTGGAAACCGCCGTGACCCGCCCACGCAACCCCATTTCGGCAATGTTCGCAACGACGGCATTCAAGTTGATCGAAGCAAACTTCGAGTCCGTCCTTGCCGTGCCTGGAGAACTGGAAGTACGCAGCGGCATGTTGCTGGGGGCGGCCTATGCGGGCACCGCAATAGAGAACAGCATGCTGGGCGCCGCTCATTCCGCGGCCAATCCGTTAACGGCACACTACGATCTCATCCATGGTCAGGCAGTCGGCATGATGCTTCCCTGTGTCGTCGACTACAATCGCCGCGATCCCACGGCATGTCGCCACTATGCCGAATTAGCCGTTGCCGCCGGCTTAGCGGCGGCGGTCGACTCCGCGGAGTCCGCAGCGGAAAAACTGGCTGACCGGCTGCGATGCCTCACGGCGGCGGCCGGTTTTCCGTCCTCGCTCGCGGTCTGCGGAGTTACCGACGACGCGATCCCTGCCCTTGCCGAGGAGGCCGCGAACCAATGGACTGCGCAGTTCAATCCGCGAGAGATCGGCACCGCCGAATTCGAGGCACTGTATCGTAAGGTAATGTGAAGCAGATGAAACGCGTAACAGCATGCCTGATAAGCGCCTGGCTGGCCGCACCCCTGACCTGGCTTGCTGAGGCTGGCGATGACGCTGCGGCAGCGTGGCCAATGTTTCGCGGGCAGCCCGATTTGCGCGGCATTGCCGAGGGCCGTCTCCCGGCCGCGTTCGAGCTGCTGTGGCAGTTCAAGACCGGAGATGCCATCAAGTCCAGCGCCGCCGTCAAGGACGGCCGTATCTTCGTCGGCTCCGCCGACGGCAATCTCTATGCCCTGGACGCAGACACAGGAGACAAACTCTGGGCCGTTAAGACGAAGGACGTTATTGAATCAACGCCCCTGATTCTGGACGATGTTGTTTACGTTGGCTCCGGAGATGGAAAGCTGTATGCAATCGCCGCTGACTCCGGAAAGATCAAATGGCACTACGCGACCGAAGACCGCATGCTCGGCGCTGTCAATTGGGCGTTGGCGCCCGGCGGTAAGGAGAAATGGATTTTGGCGGGGAGTTACGATAGTGTATTGCATTGTGTAAATGCCGCGGACGGCAGGAAAATCTGGACCTACACATCCGGCAGTTATATCAACGGCGCCCCGGCGGTTTACAAGGATCGTATCGTATTCGGGGGCTGTGATGCGGTTGTCCATATCGTCTCTCTGGAGAACGGGGAGAAGATTCACGCCGTCAAAGTCGGCGCTTATATAGCCGGGTCCGCGGCGATTGCCGATGGTCGCGCCTATCTCGGACACTACGGCAACGAGTTCATCTGTGTTGACATCAATGCAGGCAAGGTCGTCTGGTCATATCGTCGCAAACAGTTTCCGTATTTCTCCTCGCCGGCTGTCGGCCGCGACCGGGTTGTCTTCGGCGGACGGGACAAAGTCGTGCATTGCGTCCGCCGCGAGGACGGCAAGCAACTGTGGCGGTTTGGTACCGGCGGCCGCGTCGACGGGTCGCCGGTGATCTGCGGCGACAAGGTCGTTATTGGCTCTGAAAGCGGCCGCCTGTTCGTACTGAGTCTGGAGGACGGTTCGAAGATCTGGAGTTACGAAATCGGCAGAGGCATTGTCAGTTCGCCCGCCGTCGTCGATGGGCGAATCTATATCGGCGCCGATGACGGTGTCCTTTACGCATTTGGAGGATCGACCAAACAATGACAACGGCAGCGGTGAAAAACGAAATGGAGACAACGGAGGCCGGGAATTACTTTGTCTCCAACTATCCGCCCTATTCATTCTGGACACCCGACAAGGTTCCGGAGGCACAGCTTGCCCTGGAGCGGCCACCGAAACCCGGTAACCCCCTCGGCATTTATCTCCATATACCGTTTTGCCGCAAGCGTTGTCATTTCTGCTATTTCAAGGTTTACACCGGCGTCAATTCCAATCAAATCCGTACCTACATCGACGCCGCCAAAAAGGAACTCGAGATCTATCGACACATGCCGTTTATCGGCGGACGCAAGCCATCCTTCATTTACTTCGGGGGCGGCACGCCCTCATTTCTCTCGACAGCACAACTGCAGACAGTGACCGACGCTCTAAATGCGGCGCTGCCATGGGACCAAGCCGAAGAGATCACGTTTGAATGCGAGCCGGGGACGCTGAACGAACGAAAGCTCCAGTTTATCCGCCAGCTCGGTGTCACACGCCTCAGCCTGGGCGTCGAGAATTTCAATGCCCGGATCCTCGAGATCAACGGCCGCGCCCACCGCTCCGCGGAAATCGATCGGGCGTACCAATGGGCCCGGGCCACCGGGTTCCCCCAGATAAATATCGATCTGATCGCCGGCATGCTCGAGGAGACGGACGAAAACTGGCGCAGCTGTATAGATAAAGTGCTCGCCATGGAGCCCGACAGTGTGACCATCTACCAAATGGAGATTCCGTACAACACAACGATTTACAAACAGATGAAGGTCGACGGTAAAATCGTTGCGCCGGTCGCCGACTGGCCGACCAAGCGGCGCTGGGTCACCGAGGCGTTTGCCGCCCTCGAGAATGCGGGCTACTCCGTGACCAGCGCCTACACTGCCGTCAAAGACCCGAACACGACCCGCTTCGTTTATCGCGATCAGCTTTGGCGCGGGGCCGACCTGATGTCGCTCGGCGTGGCGTCGTTCTCACATGTCAACGGCACGCACTATCAGAACGAGACCGATATGGATGACTACCTGGCGCGTCTGGAAAAGGACGAACTGCCGATTTTTCGGGCGTTGACGCCAACAACTGAGGAACTTCTGATACGCGAACTTATTCTCCAATTCAAGCTCGGACACGTCAACGTGCATTACTTCGCGGACAAATTCGGCGTCGATATCAAGCAGCGGTTCGCCACGCCTCTGAATGAACTGAGACGGTTGGAGGTATTAGCAGAAGAAAACGGCGAGCTGGTTCTGTCACGACCGGGTCTGCTGCAAGTCGACCGGCTTTTACACCAGTTTTTTCTTCCCGCACATCAAACTGATCGCATGACATAGACGGGAGACGGGAGACGTAATGACCACAGCCGCCTCAATTGACAACCTGCAGCCGCTTCAGGATTTCTACGACTGGGCGGACGCGGACATGCCGGCCGTTGAACTACTGGCCGGCGAGGATGTGCCGGAACCGAGCAGGAGCCTTCTTGGGCACGACAATGATATGACGCCGACATTGGAGAATTACTATCAGGGGCGAATCCATCTGCGGGTTCTGGAAAAGGTAAACGATCGGCAGCTCTATTCGCGCCTCGTGGTTCTTGAATTGGACAGCCCCCGCGGTGCGGTTGAATTCGGGGCGATACGTATCCACCTGAATCGTTTCGCGGAAAGCGCACAGACAAAGATCCTCGAGGAGCATCTGCCGCTCGGCGCCATCCTTGCCGACGAGGCCATACACCATGCTTCGTCGCCGACGCAGTTCTTCAAGATCGAAGCGGATGATCTGATGCGGGCAGCATTGGGCATCGCCGCGCCGCAGTGGCTCTTCGGTCGTTGTAATGTCATCCGCGAAACGGACGGTAAACTGCTGGCAGAAATTGTTGAGATTCTACCACGATGAAGATCGAGTCATACGATACCATCATTGTCGGCGGCGGCCCGGCGGGCGCCGCTGCCGGCGCGCTGCTCGCCAGCAAGGGACGGCAGGTGGTGATCCTTGAGCGTGAACGATTTCCGCGGTATATAATCGGCGAGTCAATGCTCCCCTTCTGCTATTTCGCCCTTGAGCGCATCGGTATGATCGAGCCGATGAAATCGTCAAATTTTGTGCGTAAGTACAGCGTTCAATTCGTCCGAATCGACGGTCGGATGACGCAACCTTTTTACTTCTTTCAGCATCTGGATCACGAGGCATCAACCACCTGGCAGGTGGAACGCAGCGAATTCGATGCGATGCTCCTGGACAACGCCCGGGGAAGCGGCGTTGACGTCCGCGAGGCGATGACCGTCAAAGATTTCATCATGGATGCGGACGGCGCGGTGATCGGCGTCGAGGCCCGGGACGCTGACGGCGCAATGCATGGGTTCCGGGCTCCGGTTACCATCGATGCCAGCGGCCAATACACTCTCTCCGCCGCCCGATTCGGATGGCGTCGAATGGATCGACAATTGAAGAAGATAGCCATCTGGTCTTATTTCAAGGGCGCCATGCATGATCCGGGTCGCGATGCCGGAGCAACGACCGTCGCCTATCTGAATGAAAAAAACTGGATGTGGTATATCCCGCTGCAGCGGGACATCGTCAGCGTCGGGGTTGTCGGCGAACGGGATTATCTTTACACGGATACACGCGACCCGCAAACCATATTCGAACGGGAAGCGGAAAAGAACGTCTGGATCCGCGAACATCTTGGCCCCGCGGAACGTGTCAACGACTTTCGTGTCACCGGCGACTTTTCATACCGATCCGAATATTGCGCCGCCGATGGCCTCGTTCTGACCGGTGATGCATTTGCGTTTCTGGATCCCGTGTTTTCGTCAGGATTGTTTCTGGCGCTGCACGGCGGTGTGCTGATCGCGGACGCCGTGGATGACGCTCACAAGAAAAATGACTTCAGCGGCGAGAGGTTTGCGGAGTACGGCAGCCAGATGTGCGAAGCGATTGAGGCAATGCGTAAACTCATCCATGCGTTTTACAATCCAGATTTCAGTTTCGCGGCCGTGCTCAAAGAATATCCGGAATTGCGAAGCGATCTCACAGACTGCCTGATCGGCAATCTCCACCGGGATTTCACGACGTTATTTCAAGCCATTTCGGAATTTGTACCCCTTCCCGACCCGCTTCCCTACGGCAAACCGCGGGTTTTATCCAATCCTTCTGTCCGGCATGCAGTTGGGGGCTGATTTCCTGTGTGCGCCTTTGATGGGCACCGTGAGGCGCGGAACTGCGCGAGCTCTTAAGCCCCTCTGATGCCGTCCAACCGTCATGCGCATTCTTCAAATCACAGCCGGCACCGGCAGCTTTTATTGCGGCACTTGTCTGCGCGATCACACCCTCGTCCAAGGGCTTCAGGCAGCGGGCCATGACGCCGTCATGGTACCGCTCTATCTGCCCATTGTCACCGAAACGCCGATCGATTATTCGGCCCCGCTGTTCTTTGGCGGGATCAATGTTTATCTGCAGCAGAAATTCCCGCTCTTCCGGCGCACGCCGCAGTGGATCGATCGTATTCTCGACGCGAAATTGATACTGAATCTGGCCGCCCAGCGGACCGGCATGACCAAGCCCCAGGAGTTGGGCGAACTGACACTATCGACCCTGAACGTTCAAAACGGACCCCAGATAAAGGAATTGGAAAGGTTCCTCGACTGGCTCGCTGCCGAGCCGCCGCCGGACGTCGTCTGTCTGTCCAATGCCTTGTTAATGGGATTCGCCGCCGCTATTCAAACGGTTGTGAAGGCACCTGTTGTTTGCTCATTGCAGGGGGAGGATTCATTTCTCGATAGTTTGCCGCCGCAGTACGCCGGAGACTGCTGGCAACGACTGAGCGAGCTGACGGACGACATCGCCGCGTTCATCGCCGTCAGCCGATACTACGGAGACCGGATGAGGGATCGACTCAACATTCCGAGAGAGAAGCTGCATGTGGTCTACAACGGTATCTCGCTGAACGGCTGGTCCACCGGTGCGCAGCGCTGCGGTCCCCCGGTCATTGGTTATCTCACACAGATGATACCCGGCAAAGGCCTCGAATCGCTTGTCGACGCGTTTATCTCACTGAAACAGAAGGACACGGTTGCCGGTGTTCAGCTACATGCCGCCGGCAGCCTGACGGCTGTCGATCGCCCCTTTGTCAAGCGTCTGAAAGCAAAAATCGCGGCCGCCGATGTTGCCGACGATGTCCAATTCTTCCCGAATATCGAGCGCCAGGAAAAACTGAGATTTCTTCAAACCCTCACAATTTTGTCCGTACCGGCGACATACGGAGAGGCGTTTGGCCTGTATATTATCGAGGCCCTGGCTATGGGTGTTCCCGTGGTTCAACCCAGACATGCCGCCTTTCCGGAAATTATCGAACTAACCAATGGCGGCGTGCTCTACGATCCCTCCGATGCCGCGGCGCTGGTGAACGCCCTTGAATCGCTGCTGTTGAACGAGGCGCAGTTGCGTCGGCTTGGAGATCAGGGGAAAAAGGCCGTTTTCGAACGATTCGGAGCGGAACACATGGCCCGAAACTTTCTTGATGTTCTGATTGAGGTGACGGCGTAATCTGCTTTTCAGTGATTGTCAATGGCCGGTTTTCCTAATTAAACATTAAACATCAACCATTCCCCGTTGACCGTTCCTGCTACCTGATGTCATACGAATTTACAATGGACAAGCGTGTTGAGTTTGCCGATACCGACATGGCAGGAATGGTACACTTTGCTAATTTTTTTCGATACATGGAGATGACGGAACACGCGTTTTTTCGCCAACTCGGATACTCTATTCATAGCAGTATCGACGGTGTAGAATACGGATGGCCCCGGGTTCACGCGGATTGCGACTATCGGAATCCGGTCCGCTTTGAGGAGACGCTCAGAGTCCATATGTTCGTTCGCGAACGACGGAAACGGTCGGTTGATTACGTTTTCATATTTCGTAAAATCGGCGATACGTCGGCATCAGTAATCGCGAAGGGCAGCATGACAACCGTGTGTGCAGCCCGGGATGAAGCGACGGGACAGTTCCGAGCCGTCCCGATACCGCCGGCCATCGCAGAATTGATCAAGCCGGCACCGGCGGAATGTTATACAGGGATTGTCGACGATTGAAGAAGGCGGTGTTAGATTCGATTGAGATCAAGATTCCTGGCCCCGCTACGTTGTCGCGCGGGCGACTTGTGAGTCACAAAAATCCTACCGTACGGTAGGATCGGACAGCCCAGTAGCATAGACATCCTTGTCTGTGCTACTGGGCTGTCCGATTCCAATCATCATTTCGACGAACAACACGGGTAAGTTTCTGAAGGAGAATGCACGATGCCAAACACAGCGCCGGGATTAATCCCATGCCCTGTTGTCATCGACAATGAATGGGCAACGCCGGACACGGCAGAGGTAACCCGGGTTCATAATCCGTCGACCGGCGACGTTATCGCCGAAACACCGATGTGCGGCGCCGACATTGTCGAGGCCGCCGTTACGGCCGCGCACAACGCCTTCGCCGACTGGAAAGAAACGCCGCCGATCGAGCGGGCCCGGGTCCTGTTCAGGTACAAAATGCTGCTCGAAGATAATTTCGAGGACCTGGCAGCCGGCGTCACACGGGAGCATGGCAAGACGATCACGGAAGCGCGGGGTGATGTGAGACGCGGTATCGAAGTGGTTGAATATGCCTGCGGAATTCCCGAACTCCTGAAGGGCGAAAGCCTGGAGAATATCGCACGCGGCATCGATTGCCACACCATACGACAGCCGCTCGGCGTCTGTGTCGGTATCAGCCCGTACAACTTCCCGGCGCTCATGCCGATGACGATGTATCCGTTGGCCATTGCCTGCGGCAATACGTTTGTGCTCAAACCCAGTGAGAAGGTACCGCTTACGGCCATTCGTCTGATCGAGCTGCTGGTCGCGGCCGGCATGCCGAAGGGCGTCCTCAACGTCGTCCACGGCGGCCGTGAATGCGTTGAGGCGCTGCTCAAACATCCCCGGGTCGAGGCCGTCTCCTTTGTCGGCTCGTCAGCCGTCGCCAAGGCCATATTTGAAACGGGAACGCAGCACGGCAAACGGGTACAAGCCGCCGGCGGTGCCAAGAATTTCGTTTTTGTCATGCCCGATGCCGATCAGACAAAGGCGGTAGATGGGATGATCGACGGCGCCTTTGGTTGCGCCGGGCAGCGGTGTATGTCGGCATCGACCGCCGTGGTCGTCGGCGATGCGGCCGCACAGTTTCTGCCGCCACTTGCAGAAACAACGAGTGCCATCCGGGTTGGCGCAGCCGACCGAGATTCCGCCGCCGCGATGGGGGCCCTGATCACGCGCGAACACCTTGAGCGGGTGACCGGACTGATCGACGTCGGAGTGTCCGAAGGTGCCGACCTACTGGTTGATGGTCGCGGCGTCTCCGTTGATGGCGCGCCGGGCGGTTTCTATCTTGGACCAACGATCATCGATCATGTTGAAGATGGCATGAGGATTTGCGGCGAAGAGATATTCGGGCCGGTTTTGAACGTCATGCGCTTTGACGATCTCGATCACGCCATCGAGGTCGCCAATAGGCAGGCGTACGGCAATGGGGCATGCATCTATACTTCATCCGGCAAGGCTGCCCGTGAGTTCACACACCGCATCAAGGCCGGCATGGTCGGCGTCAATGTCGGTGTACCGGCACCCTTGGCGTACTTTCCGTTCAGCGGTTGGGATTATTCGTTCTTTGGCGACCTGCACCTGCAGAGCCGCGAATCGGTTTTCTTTTATACACGCCAGAAAGTCGTCACCTCGCGCTGGTTCCGTTACGACGAAGGCGACATCTGGCACAGAGATAAGTGACCCAGCGTCGTGTCACGTGAATAATGGCGAGTTGACGAGAGCAATTTTTAAAATTCGTGGTTCTTGGTGAGACTTAACTCCAACGCCTAAGCCAGCCGTGATCGAAAATAAGAAAACTTCGCCCGGCGCCCGACTGCGGGCGGCCATGGGCACGGAAAGACCGCTCCAGATTGTCGGTGTCATCAACGCCTACGCGGCGCTGTTGGCCGAACGTACGGGATTCAGAGCGTTGTATCTTTCCGGTGCCGGCGTTGCCAACGCGTCCTTCGGCATGCCGGATCTCGCGGTGACAACGCTTAACGACGTTGTCGCCGATGTTCGCCGGATCACCGCGGCAACGGATTTGCCGCTGCTCGTCGATGCCGACACCGGCTGGGGAACGGCGCTCAACATCGAAAGGACGGTCCACGAGATGATTCGTGCCGGTGCGGCCGGCATGCACATCGAGGACCAAGCACCGGCGAAACGTTGCGGCCACCGGCCGGGAAAGTCGATCGTCGGTGCCGACGAAATGGGAGACAGAATTCGCGCTGCGGCCGGCGCCCGCACGGACCCCGATTTCATTGTCATGGCACGTACCGATGCGGCGGCTGTTGAAGGTCTGCCCGCCGCCATCGACCGCGCACACCGATACGCGGAAGCGGGCGCCGATGCGATCTTCGCCGAGGCATTGACCGATGTCGGGCAGTTCCGGGAGTTTGCGACAGCCGTAGATCTGCCGATTCTCGCAAACATCACGGAGTTCGGCGTTACGCCGATTTTGACCGTTTCGGAATTGGCTGATGCCGGCATCGGGCTGGTCCTCTATCCGTTGTCGGCGTTTCGTGCCATGAGCGCCGCCGCACTTCACGTATATGCAACAATTCGGAATGACGGATCGCAGCAATCGGTCGTTGATTGTATGCAGTCCCGGGAAGAATTGTACGACATTCTCGGGTACAACGATTAC
>CAUZRT010000031.1:0-16489 GCA_963582235.1 Lentisphaeria bacterium | reverse complement strand
TAAACCACCGTATATCGGTTTCCACAATAGTGCTCGGCGTCAGTTGGTAACCGTTACCGGCCGAGAAAATCGCGGAAAAATCGATCCCCATGTCGAAGTTCTTACCGGAGTCGCGGCCGGCGAAGGCGTCGACTTGGTAGATGGGGATGGTCATCAAAGAAAAGTAACCGCGAATGCACACAAATTAAACACGCCGAGGGTGGAAACTTACCGCCAAAGGCAGGTCCGTCAACGTGGAAATAACCTATTCGTTCCCGTCCTTCTTCCTCGATGGATGAAGCACCGGGTGCTGACCGGGAAAAGGTTTCGAGGACGAGAATGAGGACGAGGACGATTCGGGCGACCTAAGCCCGGTACGGGGCGCTTGCAAAGGAATCCTTAAAGTAAACAGTATTGGAGCTAATGTGGGGCTGAAATACTGTCCCGATCGGTCAGCCGAAGGAGAGTCGGGAGACGTGCCATGGTCTGGAGGGCGAGCGTCCCTGCGAGCCGCGCCCGGGCGGACGACCACTGTCATTGACAGAATAAGCATTGTCAGGCAAGCTCAGGGCAGGGGACGATTTCTTGACAGGACGATTATGGAGGCGAACGGCTGGCCTTGTTTGCCGACATTGACGCCGCTCCCGTCAACTACTCTGCTGCAGTCGCAGGCGCCGAACTTTGAGAAAGGCGGCGAGGGCGAGGATGCCAATGAGGACTATAATGCCCCGTTCGGACAGGGTGGGGACGATGGGCCGGGGGAACTGGTTCTGCAGGTTGCCGTTAAACTATCCGGGACCGCCGAGGGGTATGGAAAACGGTGGGTTGCCATTCCCGTCGAACTGGGCACTTCTGGTGATATCACAAACCTCGTTCGGGGGTTGCCCGACAGACGTGATTGAACCGCTTGGAATCGACCATGACCGGCAATCGAGCGTGATCCTGTCGTTGAAGGAGTCGCCATTGACATCATAGCCGAGCGGAATCTGAATCGGCACAATCGGTGGTAATCGTTATTGTCGTGCACCTCCAGTAATTTTTCGTTGCAAAATTCGTCTAATAAAAATGTTTCTCAACGGCGAAATAATTTACTCACGATGATCTTTGATAATCGTCAACTGCCGCTGCAGCGCGGTAATCTCACTCTGCCAAAAATTGTGATTGCCCCAGTCCGGGAAGTTGTTTTGAAAGGCGGGGTCGTTGACCTGGCGGCTGCACCACGCCAGGAAGTAGAGGCTGCGCATGGCACGCAGCGGTTCGATCAGCTTCAGTGAGAAGTAATCGAATTCACGAAAGTCCTCGTAGCCGTCGAGGATCAGGTCAATTTCCCGGCGGGATTGCCGGGCGTGTTCCGGCAACAGCATCCAGAAATCCTGTGCCGGCGGTCCCATGGCCATGTCGTCGAAATCGATGAGCATGAGCCCGTCGTCCGGATCGTTGAGGATGTTGGCGGCGTGGCAGTCGCCGTGAATGCGGATCTGCTCGCGGTCGTCGAACAACGGCGTGACCAAATCCAAGATCTGCTGACCGGTTGCCTGGAATTCCTCTTCCAGGTGCGGCGCCACGAATTCGCCGTCGAGGAGCTGATGGACATCGTTTACCGTTGACATCTGGGGATGCAAGGTCACACGATCCTCGGCGGCATGATCGCTGCCGACCATGTGCAGGCGCCCGAGTATGCGGCCGAGCCGGCGCCAGTCGTCGTCATGAATAATTTCGAAATGACGGCTGAAGCGCTTGGGAAAGACGGCGAAACAGATTCCGTCGATGGCGCCGAGGGTATGACCGCCGGGGAGTTCCATAGGTGGAATAACGGGGATTTCCGCATCAACGCATTCAAGGACAAAATCGTGCTCGTCCTGCAGCGCCCGCGGCGACCAGCGTCCGGGCCGGTAGAACTTGGCAATCAGCCGCGTGCCGTCCGTCGCCTCGAGTTCGTAGACCCGGTTGATGTAGCTGGTGAGTGGTTGCGTTAGGCCGGTCAGGCTTATCCGCAAGGCGACTTCCACCGCTTCGAGGACAATATCGGGCGTCAGGTTTTCAAAGTCAGCTTGCATCTAAGAATTCCGGCCGCGGCCAAAGATTTTTGATCCTATAAAAAGCAATTGCCCGCGGATCATGCGGATGGACGCGGATGTTTAGTATCTATGGATAAAGGAGTTATGGTTTTTCGCATGGGGTAGCCATTTTCACCCAAGGATGAATCGCCGTGGACGGTGCCCACAGGTCTGATTTCGGATGACCTTCACACTGATCACCGATAACTGATAATCACGTGATCCGTCGGCTGACGGATGACTGATCGCTTGTGTTAAAATAATTCGTTCATGGGACGATTTTTTGACAGATGAGAGAAAATTAAGGCATCATGTTTTATCATACCAGTATTGATGGCGGCAAGAATCGCGTGAATTATCACGACTGCTTGCCTGCTGACCCTCGTGTTTTCATTGTCGGACACCGCATTCGGCGGCTCGGCTGCAAGTTCATCAACAAGGGAATCGGCAGCCGAAGCGAAAACGATTTTGTTTCTGAAGTAACAGTCTGACGGCGGGATACGGGCTGGACAAACGGCAGGCATTCCCGGCGCTCATCGATGACAGCATCAAGACCGGTTCGCTGCCGGCGGCGGTTGTCAATGCGGGGATCAACGGCGACACAACCGCCGGCGGACTGCGCCGCCTGAAATGATTGATTCGCCGGCGAATCAACGTTTTGGTCATCGCTCTCGGTGCCAACGACGGACTCCGTGGGCAGCCTGTCTGACACCATTCGCGCGAATCTTCAGGCTATCATTGACGCTGCCCGCAAGCAATTCCCGGAAATCCGGATCGTCCTGGCCGGCATGCAGATGCCGCCGAGTCTCGGTCGGGACTACACTGCGGCGTTTCGGAACATCTATCCGGAATTGGCCAGCGCCAACAACATTTACCTGATTCCGTTTCTGCTCGAGGGTGTCGGTAGTGTCCCGCGGATGAATCTTCCCGATGGGATTCATCCGAACAGCGACGGGCAAAAACGTGTCGCGGTAAACGTCTGGCAGATACTCGAGCCGTTGTTACGGAATGATGCCGGACCGGCCGGGACAGAGTGATTTTTGGAAACCACGAAATGGACAAACCAGATCATCGGCTTGCGTGTCCCTCAATTCGGATCAGCGAGTCAAGAGGCGAATTGTGGAGAACAACCTGAGTCCGCTTGCCGATCGGTTGCGATCCGGAAAATTAGACTTGCACGACTACCTTGATGAGCTGGAGCTGATTGTCTCGGCCTTCGAACCAACGATTCAGGCGCTGCTGCCGGAGCCGGATCGATTCGGGCGGTTGCATCGGGCGGCCGACCGGCTGCTGGCAGCATACCCGGACGTGACGTCGCGACCGCCACTCTTCGGCGTGCCGGTCGGCATCAAGGACATTTTCAATGCCGACGACTTCGACACACGCGCCGGCTCCAGTCTGCCGCCCGCGCTTTTCGCCGGACCGGAGGCCGCGAGTGTAACGGCGCTGAAGAATGCCGGCGCCCTTATTCTCGGTAAGACGGTGACCACGGAGTTTGCCTATTTCGCCCCAGGGGTCACGCGCAATCCGGTGAATCCGGCGCACACACCGGGCGGCTCGAGCAGTGGATCCGCGGCTGGCGTGGCGGCGGGATTCTGTCCCCTGGCCCTGGGGTCACAGACGATCGGGTCCGTGATCCGCCCCGCGGCGTTCTGCGGGGTTGTGGGTTTCAAGCCAAGTTTCGGCCGCATTGCAACCACCGGTATGGTGCCGGTTGCGCCATCGCTCGATCAAGTCGGATTCTTCACGACAGACAGCGCCGGGATCGGGACGCCGGCGGCCGTCCTGTGCCGGGGTTGGCGAAGCCAAGAAGAAGACATCGAACCGATTCTCGGCGTGCCGTACGGACCGTATCTCGCAAGGGCGGATGTGGCAACAATCGCTTCGTTCCGCAATACATGTGTACGCCTGGCCGACGCTGGATTCGAGGTTCAGGACGTCACGGTCATGAGCGACTTTGCCGACATTCACGATCGCCATCTCACCCTGATGGCTGCCGAGGTGGCGCACGTGCATCGCGATTGGTACGAGGCCCATGCAGAAAGATACCATGAACGGACGTCGACACTGATTCAGCACGGCCGCCGCCAGGCGATTGCCGATGTCGCGGCGGCCGGGGAGGGGCGGTGCGAATTGCGTGAAATCCTCATGGCGCTCATGCGTGAGAACAACCTGGCTGCCTGGATCGCGCCGTCGGCGCCGGGACCGGCGCCATTTTCACTCGCGCGCACCGGGGACCCGGTCATGAACCTGCCGTGGACGCATACCGGGCTGCCGGCTGTAAATGTACCGTGCGGGCGTGCCGACAACGGGTTGCCTCTGGGGCTTCAGATCGTCGGCCGGTACGGGCGCGATGAAGAGCTCGTGGTCCTGGCGGAGCGACTGGAGGCCGCGCTCGGGTGATGGGGAAACGGAATTGCGGCCCCATCGGCAGTCGCGCAGATCAGGTTACGTTTCAGGCACGCAGAGACCCTCGAGGTCGATTCTGATCCGGCGCTGACAGTCGACCCCCGCGGCGAGTTGATGAGCCCCTGGGCACGGGAGTACATTATATCAGGATCTGGAACACAACTACGCGAGCCTAAAGACCGATGCACAGCGGGAGTGGTTTCTCATTGAGCTTTACACGGACTACACGGAGATGGTGAATTGCTTTTTCGATGTCACGTTCGTGCCGTTTCTCCATGAAAAGCCGGCAGCGTTTATGGCCGGGAATCCCGAACACGAACGGTTGGGCCGGATGCTCACGCATCTGAACACCAGTGGCGCGAAATGACGAATGGCGAACGAGTAATCGGGAAAAGTTCTTATGGAATTTGTTTGTCAGAAATCCGACCTGTTCGGATCCGTTGATGTTCCCGCATCGAAGTCGCACACGATTCGCGGTGTACTGCTGGCCAGCCTGGCGGACGGCGAAAGCACACTGCTCGATCCGCTGACGTCGGAGGACACGGCGGCGGCAATCAGCGTTTACCGGCAACTCGGCGCCGAGTTCGAAATGGGCGAACGCGAGTGGCGGATAAAAGGCACCGGCTGCCGGTTTCGGATCCCGGACGAAACCCTGGATGTGAAGAATTCGGGAACGACCCTGCGTATCGTCCTCGGCTCCGCCTCCCTGTTGCCGGAAGGGGAGATACGCATCACCGGCGACCGCCAGATTCAGTCGCGGCCGAACGGCCCGCTCGTCGATGCACTGAATGATTTGGGTGCGCACATCGAATCGGACAGCGGCGACGGCTGCGTCCCGTTCCGGATTCGTGGTGTCCTCCGCGGCGGCAGAACCGGCATCGAAGCGAAGACCAGCCAGTACGTGACCAGCCTGCTGCTTTGCTGCCCGCTGGCAGCCAACGATACCGAAATCGATGTGCCGCTGCTGCACGAGAAACCATATGTTCATATGACGCTCGACTGGCTGCGGCACCAGGAGGTGAGGGTTGAACACGAAGAGCTGCGGCGGTTTCACATTCCAGGCGGGCAACAGTTCCGCCCATTCACCCGGCGGATTCCGGCCGACTTTTCGTCGGCAACGTTTTTCCTCGTTGCCGGCGCCCTCGGCAACAACGACATCGTTTGCCGCGGCCTCGACATGAAAGATTCTCAGGCCGACAAGGCAGTGGTCGGATTCCTGCAGGAAATGGGGGCCGTTATCGAGGTCAGTAATGACACCGTTGCCGTGCGAAGTGCGCAACTGCGCGGCGTCGACATTGATATGAACGACTGCCCGGACGCCTTGCCGATGATGGCTGTGGCGGGATGTTTTGCCAACGGCACGACGCGGCTGCTGAACGTGCCGCAGGCACGGATCAAGGAGACGGATCGCATCGCCGTCATGTGCGCCGAGTTGAAACGGCGTGGGGCCGACATCGAAGAATTGCCGGACGGGCTTGTCATTCACGAAAGCCGGCTGCAGGGCGGGCCTGTGAACGGCCACAGCGATCATCGCGTGGTGATGGCCATGGCCATGGCCGGGACGTTGATACCGGGCACGACGCGAGTAACGACAGCTGAGGCTGCCGCCGTCACTTTTCCACAGTTTGCCGAATTCATCCAAGCTCTTGGTGGTGACCTGATAATTCGGTGACCTGGTGGTGAAATTCGGTAATTGGGTGACGCTTAATATAAGTTATTATAATAATAACATTTATATGAATTTTTATGCGACCTGTGCAATAGAGTTTTAGGATTTCAATTGCTGGTCTCGGCGTAAATCAGGCCCTCTTTCACACAGGGCGAATAAAATTTTCTTTTCTTGTTGATCTCTATTAACTTATGTTAAGCGTCACCAACTATTTCCCTGCGCCATGTTAAGCGTCACCAACTGTTATGTTGAAGCGTCACCAACTGCACCAACTGGCCATGTCAATTCGCCCTTGAGTACCTTGCCGGCGGCGTTGCGGGGTAGTTCCTTTCGAAATTCGACGACCTGGGGCACTTTGTATGTTGCCAGATGCTCGCGGCAGTGGCGCTTGATGTCGGATGCGGCCGGTGCAGCGTCCGGCCGCGACACGACCACGGCTTTGACCAGCTCGCCGAGATAACTGCTGATACCCGCGGCTGGGATTCCGACAACGGCAACCTCGAGGACATCGGCGTGCTTCATCAGGCAGTCTTCGACCTCGGAGGCATAGACATTCTCGCCGCCGGTGATGATCAGGTCCTTTGACCGGCCCTTCAGAACCACGTACCCTTCCGCGTCCACAACGGCCAGATCGCCGGCATTGAACCAGTCGCCCTGAATCGACTCAGCGAGCCGGTCCGGCTCCTTCCAGTAGCCGCGGATGATGTTGTCGCGGTGGAAGTGGAGCTCGCCAACCTCTCCGGCTTGCGCCTCCCGGCCGTCGGCTTTGTGAATGCGCTGGCGAACATGCGGCAGCAACTTGCCGATGGATTCCGGACGCTGTTCCGCGTCGGCGTTGGACAGCACATGCGTCATTGAGATTGTCTCCGTCAATCCAAAGAAGTTGTGCAACCAAATGTTCGGGAAAATCTCACGCAGACGCTGGATGGTAACCGTCGGCATCGGCGAGCCGGCATAGGCAATGAGGCGCAGACTGCCCAGATCAAGCCGGTCGATGTCGTCGAGCGTGGCAAGAAAATGGAACATTGTCGGTACGCCGAAAAAGGTGGTTATCCGACAACGATGAATCAAATCCACGAGATAGCGCACATCACTCCTGTCGGCGAGAACGAGGGTAGCGCCCTGTAGCGCGCTCGTGGGAATCAGGCTATATGAGGCCGTCGCGTGGAACACCGGTACGACCAGGAGATGAACGTCTTCGTGTCGCAGGCTGTGGGCATAGATGGCCAGCCGATTATTAAACAGCAGATCGCCGTGACCCATTACCGCCCCTTTAGCCCGGCCGGTCGTCCCGGATGTGTGCATGATGATGGCAAGGTCCTCGGCGCCGATGTCCGGGTGATAATCGGATTCCGTGCCCTCTGCGACCAGCGCCTCGAACGCCGTTGTTGCGGGCTCCGCAAAGCCGATGGAAACGACGGACTTGATGCGCGGGCATTCGGAGATAACGGATTCGACCTGCTTCCATTGCCGACGATGGACAACGAGCAGCTCGGCATCGGAATTATTAATGAGATGGCGCAGTTCGTCGCCGCCGAAATGGGTATTGACCGGCACCAGAACACCGCCGCTCTTGATGACGGCCCAGTATGTCAGGACGAATTCAATGCAGTTCGGAGTAATGACGGCGACCTTGTCACCCTTTTTAAATCCGGCAAGATCGCCGAAGGCGCCGCGCAGGCGATTGCTCAACGATTCGCACGCCGCGTAACTGTACTGCCGCTCGTCGTCCACAGCCGCCGTTTTTTTTGGACATTTCTCCAGGTTGTGATACCACGCGTCCCGGAGGCTATGGAGTTTGACACCGCTCATGGCAGGCCTCTATATTCCGGCAGCATTATGGTTGTACGATTTATCCCGTCGATTCTTAGAACGTAAATGTTACGCGTCCGAATACCGCCCCAGGGTGTGCTCGGACGCTAATCGCGTATCGTTGAGCACAAATCCGGTCGATGCAGGGAACCCGCGCAATATACATAATGCTAACCGCATGAGCATTCAACATATACCGTTTCCGTTCACGCGCATGCACATGTCGAAGATCCCGTTTGTGCGGAATACAGGACCTTCGACGTTTGGAGCGCGCCGGTGCGATCACCCATCGTTGGCCGCGAGTGCGAGGGACTATATTAACAGGGTGGAAAGTTCGGAAACATTTCATGTTCCGCTCGAGACCATCGAAGCGACACTGAAGGCATATGCGGAAGGTTTCTTCCCCATGTCCGACAACGACCGGTTGGGGTTTTACTCCAGCGATCCGCGTTCTGTCTATTTCTTCGACAGCTTTCACGTCCCACGATCTCTCCGGCGTTACTACCGCCGGCACTCGTTCGACCTGAAGACCGACACGGCTTTCCTCGAGGTCGTACGCAGCTGCCGCCAGGGCCGGCCCGAATGGATCAGCGAGTTCCAGGTGCAGCTGTACGCGGAATTGTACAAGCGCGGCCACGCACATTCCATCGAAGCATGGAAGGACGGTGAATTGGCCGGCGGTATTTTCGGTACCCACTTCGGCGCCGCCTTTCTTGCAGAATCCATGTTCCACCGTGTGCCCAACGCATCCAACGTCTGCCTCGTTTACTTGATGGAGATGTTGCTGCGTTGCGGTTTTCATTTCTGCGACATTCAGTATGCCAACGAGCATACCGCACGCTTCCATCCGACGGACCTCTCAATGAAAAATTTCATGAAGATATTTCGCGCAGCCTTGAAGGACACGGCAACGTTTTGATATAACAATGCCTTGTCAGGACTAGATACCCCGACGTGTGGAAGGGGCGGCGCAACTGGTTCTTTATTCTTCCCCGTGTGGTTTACACGTTCGCCGCGTTTGCATTACCACGCAGACGGCGAGATTCGTTGAAAATTCCGCCAGCTCGTTCATAATACGGACAACCCGTGACATTCAGTTCGACCATCGAAGGAGCCAAGAAATGCTTATCACCATTTCGCCCGCCAAGACACTGGATGAGAATCCAGTACCGAAGAACCTGACGCACAGCTCGGCGGAAATGCTCGAGCAGTCGGAAAGAGTGATTCGCAAACTGCGGACTTTGAGTCATCGCGGAATCAAGTCCCTGATGAATATCAGTGACGATCTGGCAACGCTCAACCAGCAGCGTTACCAGGATTTCTCGCCGCCGTTCACGCCGGACAATGCGAAGCAGGCTGTAATGATGTTCAAGGGCGACGTCTACAAGGGACTCGGTGCCGCCGATTTCAACAAATCCGACCTGGCTTACGCGCAGAAGCATTTGCGTATACTGTCCGGGCTGTACGGATCGCTGCGTCCGCTCGACCTGATTCAGCCGTACCGGCTCGAGATGGGAACCAAACTGGCCGTCGGCCGGCGCCGGGATCTGTACGCGTTCTGGGACAGCCACATCACGAATTCGTTGAACGCGGCGATCGCGGAGCAAAACGACGACGTGCTCGTTAATCTGGCATCGAACGAGTATTTCGGCGCCGTCAAGCCGAAGGGTATTGACGCCCGAATCGTCCGTCCCGATTTCCGCGAAGAGCGCAATGGCAAGTATCAGATGATTTCGTTTTTCATCAAAAAAGCGCGGGGGCTGCTGGCGCGTTTCATCATCAAGAAACGGCTGACAGATCCCGGGCAATTGAAGGCATTCGATCTCGAGGACTACAGTTACAACGAATCCCTGTCCAAGCCCGACAAGCCGATGTTCACCCGCAGCTCCTGATCGGCGTACATCAAGGAGTTGGCAACCGATCACACCGAATCGATATCAGTCAGCATCTCTTCGGCGATCCTTCTCGGAAGCGGGATTATACATTACATTTGGACTGAAGTGATGTATTTAGTGGCCGACCGAAAAGCCGCGATTTCCCGTTGTCTCGGCGGAGGCCCGCCGGCGCTCCAGCCTCAAACTGACGTCGGACGGACCCCCTTGGAGCAACGGCGAGCCTCCGCCGAGAGGTTTTCGGTCAGCCAATATTTACTTGCCTTTGCCGCCCCGGCTCAGGTAGATTTTCTTTTTATCGATTGCACGGGCGACGAAAATTCAACAACGTATTCTATTGAGAGAAATCGTTCAGTGTACAATTTTCCGCCTAGGGCAGATTTCCGCTTCGCTCCATCACGAATCACGCATCACGCATCAAGTTTCACGCAATAAAACCATCTGGCGCCAGCCGACATCAAAAAGGAGGGCTGCCGCCTTTGATCTCCCCATTGCCATCGGCATGATGGCCGCCATCAGCCAGCTCGACCGGGACATTCTCCCCAGGATCACACCATCGTCGGTGAATTGGCTCTGAACAGCACGGTGCGGCCAATTCACGGGGCGCTGCCCATCGCGCTTCACGCCCGGAACAACGGCATGAAATGCTTGATCCTGCCCGAAGCTAACGCTGTCGCGGCCAGCATCGTCGACGGGATTCGGGTCATTGGCATCAAGAATCTGATCGAGGCCGTCGGCTATCTCAAGAACGATCTCGTGCGCGATCCTGTGTCCGTCGATATTGAAGCCTATTATCAGGGGGAGCGGAACCCGACTCTTGACCTCGCGGACATCAAGGGGCAGGAAACAGTCAAACGCGCCGTCGAAGTTGCGGCCGACGGCAGCCACAACGTCCTGCTCATCGGCCCGCCAGGAACGGGCAAGACCATCATCGCGCAGCGGCTGCCCTCGATACTACCGCTCATGGTTCTTGAAGAGGCGTTGGAGACGACCAAGATCCACAGCATCGCCGGTCAGCTCGATAAGGCCCAGCCCTTAGTCGTACAACGCCCGTTTCGCGGGTCCCACCACACCATCAGCGATGCCGGCCTTCTCGGCGGCCACAGCAATCCACAGCCCGGTGAAGTCAGCCTTGCCCACAACGGTGTCCTGTTTCTGGATGAACTTCCCGAATTCAAGCGCAGCGTATTGGAGGTGTTGCGGCAACCGATCGAGAACGGCGACGTCACCCTTTCCCGGGCAGCGGGGGCCGTCACATTCCCGGCTGATTTCCAACTCGTAGCCGCAATGAACCCCTGTCCCTGCGGCCATTACGGCAGTGTTCAGCGTCAATGCCGCTGCGGCCCGCCGACCATTCAGCGCTATCGTTCCCGCATCTCCGGTCCGCTCCTGGACCGGATCGACCTTCATGTCGAGGTGGCGCCGCTCAACGAGCAGGAGCTCATGGCGAAGCCCATGGGCGAGTCGTCGCAGGTGATTCGTGAGCGGGTCGTGCAGGCACGCCGCATCCAGACCGAGCGCTTCGCATCTGGACAAATCTTGGTGCAAGACGGTACGCCAACGCGCTGCAACGCCAACATGCAGCCCAAGGAAATCCAGACCCACTGCAAACTGGATGATCCCGGCCGCCAGTTACTGAAGCTCGCGATCAACGACCTCAATCTCAGCGCCCGCGCCTACGACCGCATCCTCCGCGTCGCCCGCACCCTCGCCGACCTCGAAGGCGTCGAAGCCATCGCCAGCCACCACATCAGCAAAGCGATACAGTATCGCACGCTCGACCGGCAGCTGCGGTAAGACTGGCACGATACACAAACGAAACGGAAGAACTCCGACCCGTGAACCGACGGAGAGATCCAGACTCGCATCAAGTGTCGGCAAACTGTTCTTGCGGCACGGCACTTATGCGGGGTTGTGCGAGTTGCTCAGAACGATGCGGAACAGATGCGGGTACTGCCGGCGGCTGTTCTTTGCCGATCACCGCAGCCCCTCGGCCGAAATCAACCCGCACTTCTTCGCCGGGCGACGTCTCCATTCGGCGGCTTGGGAGCTCTTCGGACCCGCGCAGCTTCCGCACAAAACGCTGCACGCATTTATAACCGCCGTCGAATCACGTGATCGACAACCAGATCCTGGTAGATTCGCTGAGCCGTCAGATCCAGCTTCACCCATTCAGTGATCTGATCCGTGAACGGCCGGCATTTACTGCTGTGGGCGGGTCAGCGACCCGGTGGACCCCCCGGTGCATTTTGCCTCGTCGGTCAGGTAAGCATCAACGTAGCGCTAGATGGTCCGGCAATTGATGCTCAGCATTCCGGCAATCTGTCGCCGGCTGTAGCCACACTCAAACAGCGTGATTATCGACTGTTGCATTTCCACCTTGAGAACGTTCGCCACTCTCAGGCCTCCTTTCGTTAGAAGGCTCTGAGAATAGACGATCTAAATCTCAGGGTGGTGCATTTTCAGGTGTCCATAGGTGGTTAATTTTGGGTGTCCGCTGACAGCATTTTCTTCCAGGACATAGCGATGAGATCGTTATTTCAGTCTTTGATTCAGTCTGGAGTACGTGCCAGAACCTACCAACTGAATCGGGGTTCTTCCAACCGAAGAATGTCATTGCTCCGAGGGCCAGATTTGGGCGTTCAGCGCGCCTTCTGGCAAGCGACAACGAAGATCGCTGCGGACACGTTGTGCCATCTTGATTTCTGGTAGGTTGAGAATACCGTAACATTGGAGGGTCCCTAAATGCAAACGACCCAACGTGAAACAGCCAAAGATGAAAGAATTAAAAGACAGAAACCACCCGTCGCCCGCCGCTTCACGATGGCGGAACTCGCCCTGGCGCTAATCCTTGTTGCCATAGGGATCACTGCCATCATGGCACTGTTTCCCGTGGGGATGAATGCCAATCGCAGTACCATCGGCCGCGCCAATGCTAATGACGCCGCCGATCAGTTCCTCCATTTTTTCGCGGGTGAGATGCACAAAGACTGGACGATGATCGAGGCGTTTCCCTACCTCAAACCGGATGCTGGCGAGTCGGACGTCGTATGGAGCAGCAGCATCCTTATCGAGGACTCGCATGTCAGTGTGCGGTTCGCGGCCGTGAACGCCACGGATGCGTTCGATCCGACGATTCATCAGGCCGGAAAGTTTCTTCTCGACCAGGTTACGGCGGCAAACATACAGGACTTCTCCGGTGTCATTCGGGCGTGGAAGGTGTTACTGTCCCAAGACGGCCAAAACATGCTGGTCCTCCTGAACGCGGAGGTCAGTTGGCCGGCGGCGGTACCCTACGAGCAACGCGAAACGTCCGTTCACAGCATGGAAATATTCAAGCCCGCGGATTAACCGGAGCCGGCAGCAGTCGGACAACGCTTTCGCCCCCGCAGGGTCAAAGAATTCATCGGCCTTAGAGTAGCCTACCGTCAACTGCATAGGGATAAAGGCGTTACATCACATTGGCAGAGATCTGCGACTTGCCGTGGTTTGAGCGCCCGGGACGCCCGAATCCGGCTCGCGTGAGAGGCCGGTAGCCAGGTCCAACCGGTGGATGAATTTTATTGACCCTACGAGAACGGCCCAACCATCGCGTGGACCATAACGCGCATTTCGCCGACGCTCATGCGAGGACGATCCGAATATCATTTCCGTGCTACCAGCAATGTCCGAACCTGGACCACGGACGAGAACTGGTTCGAACGGCTAGGGCTCCGGTTCGCTGCCGGGTTTGGTGATGTCATCCAGCCGGGACACGGAAACAACCTTCTCCTGCCGCACCCAGATGTGCTTCCGTGAAACCGGAAATCCGAAGTTCGCACACTCATCGAGGTACTGGTCGATGGTGACCGTTCCCTCGTCGGTATTGTGAACGGCGGCATCTTCCAGCCGGGAAAACTTATCTCCGATTTCCGTCAATCGACCGATGTAGGTGAAACGGCTGTCCGTATCGATTACAACTACTTCGTTAAGCAATTCTGGCAACATGGCATGCACGTAACCGGCTTCGCCGGCGCTTTTTGTCCGGGATTCGTAATCGCCCCATTCGTAATCGATCCATTCGCCGCGTGAGTCACGTTCCGTGCTGTCACGAGACAATCCGTCAGCTGACGGATCACGGGATAATCGCTCTGTATTCGAACATTGATTACGAATTGATCGATTACGAGTGAAGTGCTGTTGAGTGTCAAACAACAATTCCCTGTCCAGTCAAGTTAGCGCAAGGTATCATCAATCGCAACGCGCTGTAGAGGCCTCTGAAATGTCGGCTTTCCCGAAAACGACAATCAGTCATAGCGATGCCGAAACCGAGCGGCTTGGCGAGCAACTCGCGGCGCACCTGGCGGGTGGTTCGACCGTCGCCTTGCACGGCGAGCTCGGCGCCGGGAAAACAGTCTTATCGCGCGGGATCGCCCGGGGCCTCGGAATCCATGAACCGGTAACTAGTCCGACGTTTACGATCGTACAGGAATACCGCGGCACACACTTCCGCCTGTTTCATATCGATCTGTACCGCATTGCCGTGGATGCAGAGGCGCTGGCATTCGGGATCGAGGAGTATCTCGGTGTTGCCGACGCCGTCACGGTTGTCGAATGGCCGGATCGAATCGAACCGTTGCTCGACGCTGCCGCTGTGCGCATCGACATGAAATTGCAGGGACCAACGCAGCGTCTTATCCGATGCCGATGCGTCCCGGCGCAGTAAACGTCGCGATATCCCAAAGAAAATGATGGCATTTCAAGCTATATCGGTTTATACTAGTTTGGATTGAATCTATTCATGTTGTTTCGCCTTTGAACGCCGGCCTCCGATCCATCCGAGAGTTTTTGCGGTGCCGAGCGGATACGGTGGAGTGTGCCCGCCGGCCTGGGTGAATACCGATCGTTTTGAGATTTGGTTGGATGCGAAGGACCGCGGCAATTCCTGGCTGCGCAGTGGCCACGTCTCAGCCAATCCGTCAGCCGACGGACCGAGATACTCCGGTACTCCTCGGTGACATGCTGCCAAGCCGGCAAATCCAACCAATTCGCGATATGATACGGTGAATTTCGGGGGCGGGGAGTGAACGACCTTATGGCAGATGCGAAAATCCTGGTCGCATCGGACAGTGCGATGGCTCAGATTCGAGTCATTGGGCGCACAACCTTCACGTGCAGTCCCAGTCTCCGTGATTTCGGCCTTAAAATGATCGCGGATGCCGTCAGCAAAATCGTCATCGATCTGTCTGAGTGTGAGGGCATGGACAGTACGTTTATGGGTGTGTTGGCCATGATCGGGCGTCGCGGTCATGAAAAGGAGATTGCCGTCGAAATCGTGAATGTCGGTGGTGCGCAGAAGAAGCTGTTGGATGCGCTGGGGTTGCGCAATCTTTTTACCTTTTCCCGAACCGCCGCCGATCAGGTAAACTGGGTCTCGCTGTGCAACACCGAGGCTGTCGACCCGCCGGCGAAAACCATGCTCGAAGCCCACGAAACGCTGATGGAAGTAGATGCCGACAACATCCCGAAGTTCAAGGATGTGGTGGAGTTCCTGAAGGAAGACATCCGCAAGCTTGAATCTTGAAAAACCTGGCCTGGAACATTCACTATTCCAGGCTTGTCCTCACCGGACGTCTGCGTGACGTCTCAATGGATTATCCCGAATCCAACGACTTTCCTTCCCGCGTCAACATTCGTCGAACCCGTCGTCCGTGTCGTGTGCAGCAACAGCAGGCGGTGCACAAACCGACTCCCCTCGAGATTCCGTTTTCGAATCTCCTCCAAACCCAAGCAAACGGAGTATCCCAAAATGAAACGTGTCGTCCCAACCATCCAAATTGTCTTTGCAGCCGCCATTGCCGCTCAGAGTTCCGCGCAGTCGTTGAAGATTGCCTGCATCGATATGGAGAAGGTCTTTCAGGGCTACTATTTGACGCTTAACGCCAACAAGAACATCACGCGACAGACGGAGATCTTCAAGGATTACGCGAAATTGTCCGAACGCGAGCGTTTTGAACTCGAAGAGAACTATAAAAGGGTGCGCAATGAATCACAGAACATCGCTTATACCGATGATCACCGGGCTCAGAAACGCCGCGAAGCCAAGGACGCCCACAAGCTCCTGCAGGAGAAAATCCTCGACATTCAGGAGTATGAGCGGGACCAGCGCAAGATTCTGCGTGATCAGTACGAAAAAGCGCGTGAGAAGATCGTCGAGGAGATTAAAGAGAAGATCAGCAGCATCAGTAAGTCAAGAAGCTACGACCTCGTACTGGACGTGTCCGGAAAGACCATGAATGCAATCCCGGCCGTTGTTTATTACCATGAAAAGTATGAGATTACCGAGGAAATCCTGGCCATGCTGAATGAAGGACACGAGGAGCAGTTGAAGGAGTTGACTGAGGGCAACGAAGAAAAAGAAGAGGAAGAGACCGAGAATTGAAGCAGTTCACCGCCCAGCAAATCGCCGACAAGACCGGCGGACGGCTCATCGGTCCGCCACATCTTGTCGTTCGCGGTGTGGCGGCCCTCAGCGATGCCGGCGAGCAGGATCTCTCGTTCTTAGGCAATTGCAAATACCAGAACCAGGTTATGACCTCCGGAGCCGTCGTGGTTCTCGTGCCTGAGAAGTTCGATGAGCCACCGCCGCCCGCTCGCGCCTGGATCGTCTGCGGCGATCCGTCCGATGCGTT
>CAUZRT010000030.1:0-16740 GCA_963582235.1 Lentisphaeria bacterium | reverse complement strand
AAGGCCGCCTCAAGAACACCGTGACCGCCGGGCGATCCACCTACTACTGTCCCCGCTGCCAGCATTGACCCAAAAGGATTGGAGTGGCGGAGTGATGGAGAAACGGAAGGATTCGGAGTAGTGGCGTGGTGGAGGATTGGAAGAATCGGGGATCGGAGAATTGACACTAGCCCGGGCCGCTCAGTCGAAGTTTTGCGGCCGCCTCCGGCCGAAGCGTGGGCGAAATGCCGCCGCCGAAACCCTTACGCATTACGCAATACTTCCCGTTTCACAGGAGCACCCGCCGCAGCGTGCCGCCGGTAAAGACATAAGGAAATCCTACCGTGCGGTAGGAGCGAACGACAGGAATGTGGTCGCCATCCGTCAGCTGACGGATACCTCCCACATTGAATGCCGCATCCGGCAATTGACCCATTGTTTCAAGAGAAACATCGAAGATGCCTCAGACCCGGGATGACGTCTCGCCTGCCTCCCCTGTAGTAACATCACCGCCGGTCGCGTCCGCCCCATTCTTTACCGACCCACCGGGGTCGGCCTGGCGGGGCACCGTGGCGTCCGTCTCCGACCCGCCGGGCGAACCGTGAATCGGCCCGCCGGCAGGCGGCGTGGCACAGGAGGAAATCTCGTCCAGAGTATCACGCGTATACGTGCGCATCTTTGTGAACTGTCGCTGGATCTCGCCATAGATCTTTCCGACATTCCGGAAGAACCGCGGCAGATCCTCCGGCCGCACGAAAATGATGACCGCGATCACGATCAGGAAAAGCTCACCGATGCTGAAACCAGGCATTGCGTCTGACTAATCGGGTTGGAGGACTAGGACGTTGAAATCCGGCGGCTGACGGATGAACGGTTGGGAATATATCGCTCAAACTCGAGTTACTATGATTCCAACTCTCAACCGCGGAATTCCAAGAATCCATGTGTAACAAGGCAGCAGTGTACCACTTTGATAGTATACCTCAAACAGTATCGGCAATTCACTATGCTCGGATCTCGAACCGTTTGGCGCCCGGATCGTAGACGACACGGTCGCTGCGCCGGCCGAATTCATGGGGATCGATGCCCAGAACCCGGAGCGGATTGAGGTAGCCGACTTGAAGGAGATCGGTCTCGGAAAGAAAACCCAGGGAAGCCAGGTGATTCATGCACTGCGTCATGTGGTAACTCGACCCGGCCAGCACATTTGGGTCCGCAGCCAAATGCAGTTTGCCCTGCTTCGTCAACACAACTTCGCCGCCCAGCGACGCATGCCGGCCGCTCGCCATGCCGCCTGTCGAGACAACATCACTGACGACGACCAGATCTTCCAACGGTCGGCAATTAAACAGCATGCGAATGAAACCTTCCGGAAGATGGAAACCATCCGGCAGAAAGGTGAGCGTCAGTTCCTCACAGGAAAGAGCGTTTACGAGGATGTTGTTGTGACGATCGATCTCCTGGCGACAGCCGTTGCCAAAGTGGGTAAACAAACGGAGCCCGGCGGCGACCGCCCGGCGCAGCGTCGCGAAGTCGGCACAGGTGTGCCCCGCACAGACGACGACCTCCGGGCTGACGGCTTCTATGAAAGCGAGAGATTCTTCGTATTCAGGTGCAATCGTGACCAGGCGCAGATTACCTTCGGCAAGTTTTTGCAGGCGTTGGAACCATTCTAGGTCCGGCTGGCAAATGGCGCTTGCCATGTGCGCCCCGCGATAGCCGTACTCCGCTGACAGGAACGGGCCTTCCAGATGGATGCCGAGAATGTTGCCGTTTTTGCCCTGCTTGCGGATTGCCTCGGTGACCGTGACGATATTCTGCTCAATGGCCTCCCGTGTGTTGGTAATGACCGTTGCCAGGAATCCTGCTGTCCCTTCCTGTGCGAGAATTTCCGTGACATGCAGAATGTCGTCCACACTCGTTTCGGGATCATTGAAATCCGCCCCGCTGAACCCATTTATCTGCAAATCAACGAATCCGGGAATTTTCATTGGTATCTCCTTAAAAACGCTGGGTCGATCAGTTTTCTGATCAATTATTTTCTGCGGCGCGCACGATGTTTTACGCGGGCCTTGGAAACGGGGAAATGGATCAAGATTGCCACGGATTTGCGCGCGCTCACACCCGCCGTTATTATAGGTACGCTGAGCGAGTTTGCAATCTAAGAATAGATCGGGCTACGCTCACGGAGATTCGATATCGATGGATATCGAATCTCCGTGAGCGTAGCCCGATCTATTCAAAAAAAAGGGAACTCACCTGCTTATGAAGCGCGATGACCGCATTATATACGCCGCCAGCGAACGGTGTGCCGATCTTCTCTACATCACAAGTTTCCACGCACCTGATCCGTTTCTCTGGGTGCGGGTGGGCGATCAGGAGATGGTGGTCGTCAGCCCGTTGGAGTTCGGACGTGCCGTCAAGCAGGCACGAAAAGGTATCGAGGTGCTGAGTTTCGCCGCTGCGAAGAAACGGTTCAAGGCGCGCAATGCGAAGCCGGAGACCTTGATCGCCGAAATCGGCAGGATGCTGCGCGTCAGGCGCTGGCTGGTGCCGGACGATTTTCCCCACGGTCTGGCGCAGCGACTCTCCAGACGAAAGATTCATGTGCAGACTCCGCGGAGCGCGTTTTTCCCGGAGCGCGAAACAAAAACACGGCAGGAAGTTGCCGGGATAACGGCTGGGATCCGCCTCGCCGAGGCCGGACTGAAGGCCGCCGTTGGCATCCTTCGACAAGCACGCATTCGAAACGGCATGGTGTACACCGGTACGGATGTGCTGACGGCGGAAACCCTGCGCGGCGAGATCGAAGCCACCATTTCCCGGCTCGGCGGTATCGCGGCCCACACAATCGTGGCGCCGGGCCGGCAGGGCGCCGATCCGCACAACGCCGGATTCGGCCCCATAGCCGCCGACCAGACCCTGATAATCGACATCTTCCCCAGGGTCACGCGCACCGGCTACTTCGGCGATCTGACACGGACCCTCGTCAAGGGCAAAGCACCGAGGTTGGTGAAGAAGGCCTTCGCGGCAGTGCGTAAAGCGCGCAACTATGCGCAATCAGTGATCCGAGAGGGGGCCAGCGGCAAAGCGATACATGACAAAGTTACCGAGATGCTGACGCAGGCCGGCTTCGATACGGATGCGAAAGCGAATCCGCCGGTTGGCTTTTTTCACGGGACCGGCCACGGCCTCGGTCTCGAGATTCACGAGCCGCCGCGCGTCAGCACAGTCGATCAGACCCTGGTCAGTGGTCATGTCGTGACCGTCGAACCGGGCGTATATTATCCCGAGTGGGGCGGCGTCCGCCTGGAGGACGTCGTCGTTGTACAAAAGCGCGGCTGCCGCACGCTGACGGCGGCCCCGTCGGTGCTGGAAATATCGTGATGAATGCCCACAACATTCCCGTCTGCCTGACAATTGCCGGCAGCGACAGCGGCGGCGGCGCCGGCGTTCAGGCGGACCTCCGGGCATTCGGCTTTTTCGAGACGTTCGGGACCAGCGTTATCACCGCGATAACGGCGCAGAATCCGCTCGAGGTCACGGCCATCCATGGGGTGCCTGTCGATGACATTGTGGCTCAGTATCGCGCCGTCGCCAAGGTTTTCGACCTGCGGGCGATCAAAACCGGAATGTTGTTCGAACCATCCATAATCAATACCGTGGCGGCGGAACTCGAGCGTCGGCCCGCGACCACGCCACTGGTCGTTGATCCGGTTATGGTGGCGACCAACGGTGCGCGGCTCTTACAGGACGACGCCGTGGATGCCATGGTAGACAGGTTTCTGCCGCTGGCGACGCTGATGACACCGAATCTGCCGGAAGCGGATATCATTCACGGGGATGAGGTCAGAAGCCGTGAACAGATGATCACTGCGGCAGCGGCCCTGGCGGCTAGATATGATTCGGGTTGCCTGCTGAAAGGTGGGCACAACACCGGCGCCGATGCGGCGGTCGACATCCTGGCACTTGCGGACGGCATCGTATACGAGTTGGCCACTCCGGTCGTTGCTGCGAAGTCCACACATGGTACCGGCTGCACCCTGAGCTCGGCAATTGCCGCCAATCTGGCACATGGCCGCGAACTGCTCGATGCTGCCGTCGCGGCCAAGGCTTACGTGTACCACAATCTGCAGGCATGCAGAGCGGTGGGCAGCGAAGTCTACGCCATGTATCCGCCGACCGGGAACGACGAGAGTGTGGTACAGGTGAAGGAGGTGTCCTAGTTGCTCGCGCCCAGACACGAATCCCCGCGTAGTATGAAGTTTCTGAAGAGCGTCCGCCGCCTCGCGTTTCGCGGGCCGTTTATTATAATTTGTCAGTCCCGCAGTGGACGGGCTGATCCCGTGAAGGACGTTTTCCCGTCCCAACGCGACTCACGTCCGCCGAGGCGGAAAACTTTACAGCCGGACGCCTTGTAGCCGCGTCAGCCGTCGGCTGACGGATACCGCGGCTACAACATATTCGTCGGCAGCGTGTTACGTTAAAAATCCGACAACGGCACTGAAATCCAAGTTTCTCAGGAGCCAATCATGCGTACCCATCTCGCGTACGATAAAGAGGGCCTGACCGTCGAACTGCCCGTCAATGGCCATCATGTGACAGTGATCGAACCCAGCTATCAGGAGGCGATCGCAGATCCGCAGATGGCCCTGACATGGGCGCTCCGGGCGCCCATGTCAGGGCCGCCACTCCGAGATCTGGCGCGCGATGCCCGACACGTGGGCATCGTCTTCAGCGATATCACGCGGCCGAGCCCGAATCATCTTCTGCTGCCGGCGCTGCTGGATGAGCTCGAATTTCTGCCGCGCGAGCAGATCACCCTGTTCAATGCGCTCGGCACACACCGGCCCAATACGGTTGCCGAACTGGAGGGGATGCTCGGCGATGATCCTGCAAACGGGGACAAAATTGCCCGGAGTTGCCGGATCGTTCAAAACGACGCCTTCGACCGCAACACGCAGATGTGCATCGGCAAGACCGGTCGCGGGGTAGACGTGTGGATCAATCGCGCCTTTGGCGAGTGCGACTTCAAAATCCTTACCGGTTTCATCGAACCCCATTTCTTTGCCGGTTTCTCCGGGGGCGGTAAAGCTATTATGCCGGGGATGGCGGGCGAAGAAACGGTCTTACGCAACCACGATGCGGAGAACATCGGCAATCTCCAGTCGACCTGGGGCGTCACGCACGGAAATCCGATCTGGGAAGAGATTCACGAGGCAGCGGCTTTGGCCGGGCCGGACTTCCTGTTGAACGTCACGCTGAACAAGGAAAAGGCGGTTACCGGAGTATTCGCCGGTGAAATGATGAGCGCCTACAAGGCGGGTACGGAGTTTGTGCGGACCAATGCGATGGTGGCAGTCGATTCACCGTTCGATATCGCGATTACCACGAACTCGGGATACCCGCTGGATCTGAATCTCTACCAGGCAGTCAAAGGGATGAGTGCCGCCGCCCAGGTGGTCAGGCCCGGCGGAGCGATGATTATTGCGGCTTCATGCTGGGACGGCATTCCCGACCACGGGCTATACGGTACACTGCTGCGCCAGGCTGAGAGCCCGTCGCAGCTGCTGCGAACCGTCTGTGCACCCGGTTTCCTGAAGCAGGACCAATGGACCGTTCAGGTGCAGGCGCTGATCCAGGAGCGAATGGACGTGTACGTCTACAGCCATCACCTTTCAGATCGGCAGATCACGGATTGTCTGCTGAAACCGTGTGCCGACATCGCAGCGACAACGCAGGACCTGCTGGCAGCCCATGGCGATGATGCAAGGATATGCGTGTTGCCGGAGGGGCCGCAGGCCATTCCGTACGTCCGCAGCACGACATAAGGTGGCGGGACCGGGAAGTTCGGAATTCGCGGCATCGCGATGCGAACGGGGGAACGTCGTAAATCAAGTTAACCGGCTTCACCGGACTTCGATCCTGCCGTATGGCAGAATCGAGATCATGCAATCCGCCGTTTGGCGGATCACCATGGTCAACATGTTCGGCCCTTGTGAAAAACATCGCGTACAAAGAAATTTCGATACTATCAAGTCTTCGGTTCACCAACTTTCGATTCGATGAAATTTTCGATTAAGTGATTGAAGACGACGGTTTGAGGCAGATGTCAAAACTCCGGTGACAGGACACCGGCTGCCGATCAGTTCAGCTTCCTCTTCAGAATGTAAAACTGATGGATGTTGGGCGGCATGAGGATGACCTGCAGTTGATACTCCTTGCCGTCCGAATTGTATTCCTCGAAGCTCTTTGACTCGAACATCTTGACGAGCGTGTTAAGACCCTGCCAGGTGTAAGGCGCCCAACTCTTCATGAGGGTATGGACTTCGAAGTAGATACCGGAATCATGCATCGGCCGTTCGCAGATACTCTCATGAAATTCCGTCAAACGCTGTATCTCCACTTCGAACTTGTCGGCGAACCTCAGAATATCCAGTGCATGCATGGTCTCGAGTGCCGCTTTCAGGTCCTGAAGCAGTGCCCCGTATATGTCCTGTATAATGTCATAGAACGTGTTACATGCCTCGTTGGCAAACGCCCGGAAGCGCGATTTCTTGCCGAACAAACCGCCCGCCTTGCCCTGTTCCCGGTTTTCTTGATAGACGCTCGTCCGTAATGTCTCGAGACGATTGTCCATGACGGCCGCGATCAAGGCGTAGCGCCAGTTTTCCCGTACCATCCATTCATTCAGATGATCGAATACGTTGGCGTCCCGCCGGCGCAAGGCCTCAACTTCATCGTCCGCGAGGGGGTCGAAGGGGTACACGTGGCCCTCCTCCGGCTTCGAAATGAGAAACGAAACGCCGCATTTTGGGCAAGCAAACTCGACGCCGTACTGCACGTCCAAAATCGTCAGTGAGTCCTGACAATGCGGACAATCAACAACAATGGCTTCTTCTTCCATTGGCGGGATACCAAAGTGCAACGCGGTGCTGCATTACAGGTTCAACGGGGGCTGCCGGCGACTCGTTCGGCGCCTTTGCATCAGAGACACGTTCAGGATGTCAATGACTTGTCATCTTTGTATTGAATGCGATGCCGCAATACCCGCAGTAGATCGTGCTCGACTTGAATGAAACTCTGATACCGTTTGTCCATCTCACGCCGTATCATTTTGTCGATCACGGCAGCAATCTGCGGATCAAGCTCCTTCATCTTGTGCTCGAGGTTAGACAGCCGCGCATGCCGAACATGCTGCCGGGCGATGGCCATGACCTCTTTCGATGTAAAATAATTCTCCCCTTTAACGGCGTAATAAAGGACCATGCCAAGGCTGTAGATCTCACTGCACGCCCGCTCGCCCTCACCGAGGATGCGCTCGGGCGGAAAATAGATTGGCGACCCCATGATCGTGTCGCCCTGATCGCTGTCTGCATCCTCGATTCGCATGCAGATGCCGAAATCGAACAGAAACGCGCCTTCGTCGTCGGTGATGATCACATTCTCCGGCTTCATGTCACGAAAAAGGTAGCCGCGGCTGAAAACATGGGCGACGGCACCGAGCAATCGCAGGCCGACGAGGATGGCCTCATCGACCGAGAGCTGGCCCAAGCGCTGAATTCGCTGATCCAGACGCTCGCCGTCAATATATTCCATGGCCAAGTAATGCTCATCGTCTTCGTAACCGGCGGCGACAATGTTCGCGATGCTCACGTGGGACTTCAGCTGAGTCGAGACTTCCACCTCCTCCTGCAACTGCTGCAGGAGATTCGGATCATCCTTCCGATTGCGCGGCAGGATCTTGACGGCGAATTTCTGATCGGGATTATTCGCCGAGTAGGCGCGGTATACGGATCCCATGCCGCCGACGGCAATCGGCTCAACAAGAAAAAATCTGCCGATCTTCTGAGGAGTGAAAATCGTCTTATTGCAGAACTGGCACGTGTTGGCAACCAGGGCATTGTACTCCGCCATCTGCAGCAGCCTGCCGCATTCGCTGCAGTAAAACGTTCCCTGCTCCAGAACTTCGATCGTATTTGATTTCTTTGTGAACAGAGCCATAGTCCGGGTTGGTACTGGCGCAACAGAACATCAAGTCGCGCGCCGATTCGTTCCGCCGTGCACGTTGGCCCAATATCGCTTCGGGCAGGCTGTTCCGCGACCGGGAGCCGACGACGGCCTGTTGCCGGCACCGCCGGCCAGCCACTGCGCCAAGTCTCCTGAGAAACCCGATTTGACCGTCCAGGAACGGATTGCACGGATCGGTCGATTGGTGGACAGGCTTCCCGCCTGCCCATTCACAGGCTGGGGGCCTGTACGACATTGGACCGCTCCTGTATCCGATGAATCGTTCATTCCGCCCCCCCCGTATCGGCCCCAGAATCCAACATTGACGCGACCGTGGCAACGATGGCCTGGTGATCGAACGGCTTACAGAAATAATTGTCGGCGCCAGCCTCATAGCCCTGCTCCAACTCATACCCCATTGCCCGGCTCGAAACGATCAAGACCTTGGTCGACGAATACCGATCGTTGGTTTTTATTTTTCGGCACACTTCATAGCCGTCGATCCCGGGCATCATGATATCGAGAAGGACAAGCTCCGGCTTGAACTTCGGCAACAACTCTAACGCCTCTTCACCCGTATGCGCGACGGCCAATTCGTAGTCTTCCTCCAACAACATCCGCAGAATCTTGGCATTCTTCGGATCGTCGTCGACGATCATAATTCTATGCATGTCGGGCATCGGCACATGTAACGTGTTTGAAACCGTTTCGGCCGTCAAAGTTCGGAACGGTCGCGACTCGGGGGATTCAGAGCGTGTTGGCGGCCTTTATTTTCACTGTGCTCTTGAGCGGCAGCGATGTCGTCAGGACAACGCCGCCATCGGGATTGTTCTCGGCCCAGATCAGGCCGCCATGACCGGTGACGATAATTTCGCGGCAGATCGCCAGACCGAGCCCGGTGCCGCCTACCGCGGTGTGCGTTTTGCCGCTTTGCGTGAACTTGTTGAAAATCTGGTTCAACTCGTCCTCGGGAACACCCACGCCTTCGTCGTAAAACGACACTTCGATCGAGGGCTGCGGTAAGCTGCCGCGTTTGATCGACCCCTGCCGACATCTGATCTGGATCGTCTTGCCCTCCGGCGTGAACTTGATGGCGTTGGACATGAGGTTCGACATCACTTGGATGATGCGATTCTGATCGATTTCACAGACTGTGGAAAAATCGGGTTTATCGAGGGTGATGTTCAGATTCTTCTCCGTGATCAGCGATTGGAACTGCGAGACCGCCGAATCAACCACCGCGAACAGTTCCAGATCGATCTTTTCGTAGGTCATCTTTCCGGCTTCGAGCTTCGCCAGGTCCAGCAGATCGTCCAGCAGATGCAACAGCCGTTCGCCACTGTCCTTGATCTCCTGAAAGAAATCGAGAAGTTCCCCCTTGTCAGATCGATCGATTCGCGTGATGCCGAAGTTGGCGAAGCTGAGGATGCCGTGCATGGGCGTGCGTAGTTCGTGGCTCATGTTCGCAAGAAAATCACTTTTCGCGCGGTTCGCCGCTTCCGCCTCCTCCTTGGCCCCCACAAGTTCGGCCGTTCGTTCGCGAACCAGTTCCTCGAGCCGATGCCGGTAGCGATCCAGTTCCTCTTCCTTTTTCTTGCGGTCCGTAACATCCGACGCGATGCCGCGATAGCCGATACATTTCTTCGCGTCATTAAAGACCGGACAGCCGGAGAATGAGACGCAGTGCAGGGTGCCATCAACGGAAAACATCCAGACTTCCAACTGGCCCAAATCCTGGTGCCGCTCGACGTATCCATTAAAGATCTCCCAGGCCTCCTTCCGGTGATCCGCCATCGCGGACTCGAACAGCGACTTGCCGAGCAGTTCTTGAACGGGGTAGCCGAGCACTTCGGTGGCCTTTTCGGTGCAAAACGTGTAAACGCCCTCCTTGTTGATCTCCCAAATCCAGTCAGACGTACTTTCGGCAATGTCCCGGAACCGCTGTTCGCTCTCGCGCAGGGCATTCACAATTTCACGGCGACGGGTGACATTGCGAATGAAAAAGGAAAGCTCGCCGTGCTCGGTTAAATGCACAAGATTGACGGTTATTTCGCCGGGAAAAGAGGTGCCGTCGCTGCGGATGCAGTCGGCTTCAATAACGGTGCGACGGTCATTGTCGAGATTGGTGACGATGGCGCGAAGGACCGTGTCATCGGCGCCGGCAAGCAAGCCAGTCACCTTCAACCGGCACATGTGATCGTGATCCAAAAGGAAGAATTCGGAGGCCCGGGTGTTACAATCTAGGACCTTGCCGGTGCGATCGGTCAGGATGGCGGCATCGTACACGCCCTCGAGGAACTCACTATGGAGCATGCCGGTGCTCTTGACCTTCTTCGCCACCACTGTGGCCGCGACGGCCGGCTTCTTCGGCACTTGATCAGGCTGAATGATCGGCGTAGGTTCCAGAAGTTGCCCCCGATCAATCTTCAGGAACATCGTCTCGTCTTTATAGCCTTTTGCAAGCTCGTCAGATTTATACTTCATATGCCCTGCCCCACAACATTGTGTTCGCGTCGCTGCGTGCCCCCCCGGGGCGTGCGTGCGCCGGACTGCCTGATCCGCAAGAACACAATAGATCCCGGAAGCCAATCATCGCAAAAATCGAGCTTGCTTCGTCCAGCGCCACGACACGGCATCCATATCACCAGCGCACTGATTCTAATTCTAATGTTTATCGCGATGCTTTCAATCCGGATCGGCACCATAATTTACTATTACGGTTGTTTACATCACAACTCCCGCTGATAATTTATGCCGTATGCGGCAACGCTGATCGGAGACCTGAAGGCATGCGGGCTCGCTCACCCGGAAAACTCTTGACCTCCCGGCATTGCCGGCTCCCGGCTGCCGTCGAATCCACTCATGATTTATAAGACCACCTCCTATGCGCGTGCCGGACTGATCGGCAATCCGTCCGACGGCTACTTCGGCAAGACCATTGCGTTCACCTTCAAGAACTTCAAAGCCGAGGTACACCTCTGGGAAAGCCCGGAGATCCAGTTTCAGCCGGGTCACGTCGATGACGCGGCCTTCCCGAGCATGGACCGATTGCTGAAGGACATTTCGCTGTATGGATACTATGGCGGCGTCCGGCTTCTGAAAGCGACGGCAAAGGTGTTGATCGAGTATTGCAACGACCACGAGATTCAGCTGCCGCGGCGAAATTTTACGGTCCGCTATCGCTCGAACATTCCGCGGCTGGTGGGGCTCGGCGGTTCCAGTGCACTGTGTACCGCCATGTTCAAGTCGTTGCTCAACTTTTACGAAATCGACGTTCCCCAAGAGATTATTCCGACGCTCTGCCTCCATGCCGAAACCCGGGAACTCAACATCCAGGCAGGATTGCAGGATCGGGTTATACAGGTTTACAACGGCGTGATGTTCATGGATTTTAATGAGCAGCTGGTAACGGAGCGGGGTTACGGCACCTATTCGCGTGTCGATCCGGCCTTGCTGCCGTATATTTACGTTGCCTACGACCCGGATCGCGCTGAAGTCTCGGGAACCTACCACCGCAACCTGCGCGTGCTCTTCGATCAGAAAGACGAGACCATGGTCGAGGCCATGAAGACCTTTGCGAATCTGGCTCAGGAGGCGAACGACTGCCTGCTTGCCGGGCGAAAAGAACGGCTGGCCGACATCGTCGACAGGAACTTCGATCTCCGGGACCGAATCTTCAAGGTCGCATCGTCGAACCGTCGTATGGTGTTTGCCGCTCGCAAGGCCGGCGCTTCCGCCAAATTTGCCGGCAGCGGCGGCGCTATTGTGGGTACTTACGACAATGACAAAACATTGAGGAAACTCGAGACGAACCTCAAACGGATCAACTGCCGTCTTCTCATTCCCGAAATCCCGCTTGTAGGGGATTGACCGGGCACCGACCCCCGCTGGCCGGGACCGTGTCTGGTTGAACGTCCCCGACACCGCGGTCAGGATTACCCAGTGCCCCACGGCCACCCGAGCCGGAATGCTATACAGTTCCTTAGAAACTTGGGTGTTCGGGAATGGTTGGAGTCGGACGTACCAGTAGCATAGACATTCTTGTCTGTGCTACTGATGCCGTCCGGTCCTACCGTACGGTAGGATTTCTGTTACACATAAGCCGCCCACGCCGCGCGCGGTTCAGATGCTGCCCAGAACCATGCCCGCTGACTTTGCTCCCGCTGAGCGGGACGACGTCGGGCGGAGTGTCGTCCGTAAAATTGGTGGTTTTATAATGCGGCGAAAGGACACGGAATTAAAACCGCGTATTTTGCGGGCGACACACCAGTGTCATTAACCATTAACCATTCCTCCTTTGATGTCTGAGAATACCATTACATGCGCCGTTATTCCCGCCGCCGGCCTGGCGACCCGGTTCCTGCCGGCGAGCAAAGTGGTCCCGAAGGAATTGTTGCCGATCGGCGACAAACCGATCATTCATTGGATCGTCGACGAAGCCGTCCAGAGCGGGGTGACCGAAGTCATTGTCGTTATCAGCCGCGGCAAGGAATTGATACGCGACTATTTTCAACCGTCAGCGGATCTGGCGGCAGCCCTCGGCCGGCGCGCTAAGGCCGAGCGTATGGGTGAACTCGAGTCGCTCCTGTCCAGCGTCGACTTCCGGTTTGTTTACCAGAAACGCCCGAAAGGACTCGGCGACGCGGTCCTCGCTGCCAGGCAGGCTGTGGGCGAGAGACGGTTTTTTGTCCTGTTGGGGGATGCGCCGATTCGAAGCGAGACAGCCGTGGGCCGGCAAATGAAGGAGATGTCGAATGCCTATGACGGCGCCAGCGTCATCGGCGTTCGGCGGGTGGCGCGTGAGAGGGTTTCATCCTATGGAATCGTCGCCGGCGAACCGGTATCCGAGCGGGTCCTGCGTCTTTCCGGCATTGTTGAAAAACCGGCCATCGAGGCCGCACCAACCACGATTGCCGTTTCCGGTCGCTACATTTTGACGCCGGCGATTTTCGACCATCTTGCGGCGATGGAGGTGTCGGTGACGGGAGAGTTCGAAGTGACGGATGCGATCGATGCATTACTGCGCCGGGAACCGGTTTACAGCTATGAATATGAAGGCGTCCGTTACGACATCGGCAATCCCGACGGTTATTTCGAAGCCCTGAGCGCCTATCGCACGCCGTGATTTTCCGCCCGCCCGCGGTATAGCGCGGAGGTCTAACGGGGTCTAACGGGGATAGTCCTGACAAAATCTATTCAACATAAACAGGTTAAGTCTGATCACTCGGACGGTGCGTAAGAGCTGGTCTTACGCGGTCAGTCCTGCCATAGACTTCTTACTTAGTGGCTGACCGAAACCCCCTCGGCGGAGGCCCGCCGCGAATCAGGAAATCTCGGGTTTTCGGTCAGCCACTACTTAAATGGATTACGTTGTATGTTCGGGAGGGTCTGGATAGGCAATTGATCAGTTTTCAATTACTGTGGAGAGGTCGGTGAAGGGTAGCCAAGGGAGTCGGCCACTTGCTTAGTGCGTCACGTGCCCCCGGTAGAGGTTGACGCCGGGGCGGAGGGCGGACTTCTGCAGGGCGGCCGAAGTCAGACCGAGGTTGGCTAATTCCAGGCCGAACAGCAGGGTCTGATTGGTCAGGGCTTAGACGGCGACGGGCATGTTGGTGACACAATAATGCACGATACCGTCGATCTTGTAAATCGGATCCGTCATGGCTCGTCGGCCGCGCCGGCCTGCACGGCCACAGCATGGCCCGCCGCCGTATAGGCCCGAACACAAAAGGGCGTTATTCCGACGCGATACTCATGCTTCTTTATCTCTTTGGCGCCAGCGATTCTCATGGGTTCGGATAGTTCTGGAACCGGACATGCCTGACTAATTAGTTCGCTTATTCCAGGCCAGGTCTCCTGTATTTCAAACCATGGCCGTCAGAGATCATCCGCCGGGACGGGCAGTTCGATCAGGGGCAGCTTTTCCGGCGTGATAAAATTCTCTTCGAGTTCCTTCTCCGTTATCGTCATAGTGGATGCATCGATGCCTGGCGGCATGGTGTTGCCAGCGCCGCGATTTTTTAACGTGACAACCCAGACGACGCAGCTCGCCGCGGCCAGGACCACGAAAATGGTGAGCGCCCAAGCCAAACACAGCCCAAGGCTGCTGGCTGGTGAACGGTGGCCGGCAAGTGTCGATGGCGCCATGTCATCGTCCGGAAACTCCTGGCCGGCCTGGGCCGCCTCGAGTTCCGACGCCACCGGTGCGGGCAGCGATCTTTCGTATTCGGCGACCAATTCATCCGCGCCGAGCCCGTAATGCCGGCACAGGGTCTTTATATATGACTTCACGTATATTGGCGCGACCGCCATTCTGTCATACTCATCGTTCTCGATGAAGCGAATGTAGTCGGATCGTATCCGTGTCACTTCAGCGACCTCGGTGATGCTTAAATTCAGGCTTTCGCGGACTTCCATGAGCTTTTGCTCCAACGGCGCCGCGTCGCCATCTCCGGTCACCAGATTATCATCCGGTTGAGATTCGGAGTCGCCCATGGCGACAAGTACGGATTCGGTCACTGCGGACTCCGCCACGGCGGGCTCGGCCTCGAAGTCCCCGACGGCGACCACGACGTCACCCAGCTGTGCGGACTCCGCGTCGCCGGCGTCGCCGGCGACCGGGACATCACCCGGCTGTGCGGGCTCCGCAGCGACCGCATCGCCAACCGGGGACGCGGCGGTGCCGGCCGCCGCGGACTTGTTGCGGGAGCGGGACCGTGGTCGATCCGATGCTACCGCTTTGGAGCCGGCGCTGCGCTTCTTCCTGAGCTTGACCGGGCGCCCGGATTCGACACCGTCGGGCGCTGCCCTGACGTCGGCACTGGCGATATCGATGACCGCTTCCGGATGGACGACCGGCGCATCCACGTCGGCATCGTCATCGGGAATGATCACCGGCGCCGCGTCCTGGGTCGTGTCGGGGACCGCTTCGCCCTTCGCCGCGCCGGCCACGCTGTCCAAAACGTCGATAAGGTCGGTGTCCGGCCCGGCCACATCCTCGTCGGTCCCGGATTCGTCATCCCAGTCGAACGGCAACGACTGCTGCCAGAGTTTCTCGCTGTCGGGTTTTTTCTTATTTTTCGCCATCATTCGTCCTTAACTTCGTCGTTTCTTACCCCCGCATAGTCGGTATCGCCGCCGCCGTCACCATCGACAAGGATCTGGCGCGGCGCGGTGCCGATCTGAGAACCGATAATACCGCGCTCCTCGAGGGTCTCAATGATGAGGGCGGCCCGGTTGTATCCAATACGCAGCCGGCGTTGAACATGGCTGGTGGTTGCACGCCGGTCCTGGAGTATGATCTGGGTCGCCTGTTGAATCAACTCCTCGTCGCCATCGACGTCACCGCCGCCGAGATCGCCGACCGGGGCAAAGCCAGCGGCGCCACCGGCTTCTGGGGCACGGGCGTCACTTTCCGACGAAGAGGCTCTGGAAAAGATATCTTCAACAAACTCGGGTTCGGCCTGATCCGCGACGTACTGGACGATGCGCTCGATTTCGTCGTCGGTGATCAAAGCGCCCTGCGTCCGCTCGGTACCGGAACCACCGGGGGGCTTGAACAGCATGTCGCCGCGCCCCAGCAGCGACTCGGCGCCCTTGCCGTCCATTATGGTACGCGAGTCAGCGACGGAACTGACCTGAAAGGCGATGCGGGTGGGGAAGTTTGCCTTGATGACACCGGTAATAATATTCACACTCGGGCGCTGTGTGGCAATGACGGCATGGATACCGACGGCCCGAGCCAACTGTGCGACACGGGCGAGCGACGTTTCGACATCGGCCTTTGCCGTCATCATGATATCGGCCAACTCATCAATAATAATGACCAGGAACGGGAGCTTCTGCGGAATGGGCTCGTCGTTGTCGTCGAGGACGGGCTCGGGATCCGGCTTGCGCGAGTTGTAGCCGGCAATGTCGCGGACGCCGACCTTCGCGAGTATCTGATATCGCCATTCCATCTGCTGTAGGATCCAGCGCAAGACGATCGGCACCTTCTTGACGTTGGTAACGACCGGCGTGACCAGGTGGGGCAGTGAGTTGTAGCCGCTGAATTCGACGACCTTCGGGTCGATCATAATCATCTTCAGCTGATCCGGGGTAAAGCGGTAGAGCAGACTGACGATCAGGGTGTTCATGCACACCGATTTGCCGCTGCCCGTGGCGCCGGCGATCAACAGATGCGGTGCCCGCGACAGGTCCAGGATGACCGGCTTACCGCTGATGTTCTTGCCGACAATAATGGGGATAGTGGCCCGCGCGTTCTTAAAGGCGCCGAGTTCGGCAATCTCGCGGAACGAGACGGGGGCGGAGGCGCTGTTGGGGACTTCGATGCCGACCGTGTCTTTGCCGGGGATGGGGGTCAGTATCCGCAGGCTTTCGGCCTTGAGATTCATGGCAACGTTGTTGGCGAGACTGCTGATCCGCTCGACCTTGACGCCCGGCGACGGACGGATCTCGAACAGCGTCACCCGCGGCCCGCTGGTAGTGTCGCCGACGCACGCATCAATGCCGAAGCTGTCGAAGGTCTCCTGCAGTGCCTCCTTCTTGGCCATGATTTCCCTCGGACTGATGGTCGTGCTGATATCCGCCAGCTCATCGAGCAAGTCCAGCGCCGGCAGTTTATATGCTGACCTGGCCCGCGGCACCACCTCTGAAGACTTTCTGGCCGGTTTCTCCTTGATCTTGCCGGTGGATGCGGGGACCGGGACCGGGACCGGGACCGGGACCGGCTCCGGCGCGGGTGGCTCGCCA
>CAUZRT010000029.1:0-17012 GCA_963582235.1 Lentisphaeria bacterium | reverse complement strand
TGGTCGTTCCCGGCAAGGGGTCTTACGTTTTCCCTGGTCTCCGGCATCGTCGGCGCCATCGGCGCGTTTTGCGTGCTGCTTGCCTTCGGCGCCAAGGGCTCACCGGCCGTCGTGATGTCGATCGTGTTCGCCGGCGCACCCATCGTCAATGCCTTCGTCGCTTTTTCGATGCATCCGCCGCCGGGCGGGATGAAGTCAATACGCATCCCCTTCTACGCCGGCATCGTATTGGCGGCGCTCGGCGGTTATCTGGTGACGATGTACAAGCCGAGTCCCGGCAAGCCGGCAACGCCACCTGTACAGGAGCTTCGCGAAGCCACCCACAGCGGCGACAGCAACTGACCAGATCGTAAATATTAAGTGAATCGGTCGCCCCAGGATCCTGGACGGGATCACCGAGTATTCGCAGTATGTCAGGCCTTAAATCCTTGCAGCACCCCCATCATCAGGAAATCCGGAAACGGCAGATGGCCGGCCTCAGGAAATTACTGGGGGACATCGTTCCGGCAAACGCGTTTTATCGAGACAAGCTTCAGGATGTCGATCTCGACGCCGCACTCACGGACCTACAGGCGTTTTCGTCAAAGGTACCGTTCACGACGAAACGCGAACTCGTCGAGGATCAGCAATCCCACCCACCGTACGGAACCGTTCTCACCTATCCGATCGACCAATACACACGCTTCAGCCAGACGAGCGCCACAGGCAGCACACCCATGCGCTGGCTAGATACCCCGCAGAGTTGGTCGTGGATGGTCGATAACTGGAAGGAAGTCTTCGGCGTCGCCGGGGTAGCGCGCGGCGATCGCTGCTTTTTCGCGTTCTCTTTCGGACCATTTCTCGGTTTCTGGACTTCGTTTCAGGCGGCAGAAGCCCTGGGCTGCCTGTGCGTCCCTGGTGGCGGCATGCGCAGTACCGCGCGTCTCAGAATGATCCTGGACAACGCGATTACAGTGCTCTGCTGCACCCCGACCTATGCGATCTATTTGGGAAAAACAGCAGTGGCGGAAGCCATCGACTTGAACAATGCCTCGGTTCGAACCATAATCGTTGCCGGCGAGCCGGGGGGCAGCATATCATCGTGCCGAACGTGCATCGAGAAACTGTGGCCGACAGCCACGGTCTATGACCACCACGGGATGACGGAGGTGGGACCTGTCAGTTTTCAATGTCGTGCAACACCGGGCCGGCTGCACGTCATCTCCGCTGCCCATTTCGCCGAAGTAGTCAATCTTCAGACGGGCACAGCTGTAACGGCCGGTGAAGCCGGTGAGCTTGTGTTGACAACGCTCGGTCGGGCCGCCTGTCCTCTCGTGCGGTACCGGACCGGCGATCTCATTCGATCCGGAACGGATGCCCCGTGCGAATGCGGCCGCAGCGACCTGGCGCTCGATGGCGGTATTCTGAGTCGAATCGACGATATGGTGACCATTCGCGGTGTCAACGTGTATCCAGCCGCCCTCGAAGAGATCATGCGGTCAAAGCCGGATATCGAAGAATACCGCGTCACCGTCGACACCACCGGTGACATGCCTGAGCTGCGGTTGGAAATCGAAGCAAACTGTAACTGCCGAAATACTGATGCTCTCGTCGACGCACTGCGAACGGCGCTGTCTGATGCCTTCAACCTGCGCATTGAAATCCAAGTGGTCGATGCGGGTATCCTGCCGCGCTTCGAACTGAAGGCGCGCCGGTGGGTCCGGGCCCAATGAGAATGGCCCGGGTGTCCTGTCCCAGAGTAATGTACGTGATGTTAGTGACGTGAGCGATTTTTAGATATTCGATCCGCTTGAGGCTGGGCATGATGTCGAATGACAGCCTGACCGCCGGTGGTGGGAAATGCCCAATGCCCGTTAAACTGTTGCAATTTCTGGGTTGAATTCATGTCGGACCAAGACAATCTCCTCCAACTCCAGGATCTGTGTAAACGTTTTAATGCACCCGACCCCGCGTCGGATGGACCGACGGTTCTTGCCAACGTTAACCTCGAGATGAGAGCCGGCAAGGCGATCGCCGTAATCGGACCTTCGGGCTCGGGCAAGAGTACATTGCTGAACATGATCGGTGCACTCGATACGCCAACATCCGGCAACGTCACCTTCGACGGCCGCAACCTCGCATCACTCGACGAAGCAGAGCTAGCACGATTCCGAAATCGGGAGATCGGGTTTGTCTTTCAGGAGCATTTTCTCCTGCCACAGTGCTCCGTCCTCGAGAATGTCCTGCTCCCGACCCTTGTTCCGGGCAATCCAATGCCGCACGCCGAAGCGGAGGAACGTGCACGCCGGCTGCTGGCACGGGTGGACCTCAACGATCGACTGTCACACCGCCCGCCACAGCTGTCCGGCGGCGAGCGGCAGCGAACCGCAGTCGTCCGAGCCTTGATTAATTCGCCACGCCTGATCCTTGCCGACGAACCGACAGGATCTCTGGATCAGGCGGCCGCCGATAACCTCGGTGTGCTGCTGTCCGAATTGAACCGCGAAGAACACGTCGCTCTCGTCGTCGTGACGCATTCATCCCGACTCGCCGAGCGAATGCAGAATGTGTACGAACTTCGATCCGGCACGCTGGAAATTAGTGGCTGACCGAAAACCCGCGATTCCCCGATTCGCGGCGGAGGCCCGGTGCAAGCGGCGCCAATAGCCGGACCGAGTCTCTCCAGCCTCAAACTCACGTCGGACGGATCCCCTTGGAGCAACTCGGGCGGCTATTGGCGACCCGTTGCACCGGCCCCCCGCCAAGCGGTTTTCGGGCGGCCACTAAATAGAAAATCTTATGGGATCAAGATCACACCTGCAGCCATGTCCATCCTGAAGCTTGTCGTACGCAACCTGATATTCCATCGCCGGGGACATCGCGGCCTCGCGCTGGGTGTCGTGCTGACCTGTGCCATCGTCACCGGCGCACTGTTAGTGGGCGACTCCGTTCGTTACAGCCTCCGCCGGATCAGTGAGGAGCGCATCGGCACCGTGCATCTGGCGATGGATGCCGGCGAACGCTTTGTGACGGCTGCATTAGCCCGCCATATGGCGAATGATCTCGACGCCCCCGCCGCCGCCGCGATCCGTCTTCGCGCCGTGGCTGTGAATCCGGTCGCTTTTCGCCGTGCCAACCGAGTTCAGGTGCTCGCCGTTGATTCGGCGTTCTGGAGTCTGGCCGGTCGGCTGCGGCAATCCAGCATCAGCCAGCCATCTTCGAGCGATGACCGGCCGCCGGTCGTTGGTATCAAATCCGACCCGCTTGAGATTCGCAGCGGCCAGGCAATCGTGAATCATAACCTCGCTACCCACCTCGATGTTAACCGTGGTGACCCGATCGTGGTTCGAATCGAACGCCCCAGTTTTCTATCCCGCGACGCTGTCCTGTTGTCGCCTGACGACACGAATATCGCCATTCGCCTGACCGTCGCAGCCGTTATCGAGGCGACCGATTTCGGCAACTTCAGCCTCGAGACCAATCAACTCGCACCCTATAACGTATTTATTTCCATCGATCAGGCGCAACTCCTCCTCGAACGGCCCGGGGGCGCCAATCTGATCCTTCTGGGAGGCGGTGAGGACGGTGGCCCGACGGTCGCAGCGGCGGCGGCCGCATTGAAGCGGAATTGGACACTGCCCGACACGGGTGTCCGGATACGCGAGTTGTCCGAGCACAGCACCATCGAAGTGACGACTGACCGAATCTACTTTGATTCGGCGACCGAAGCTGTGGTCTCAACCATCCATCCGGATGCGACGCTCATTCTCAGTTATTTTGTCAACGAACTCCGGCATGGGGATCGCTCGACGCCGTATTCCATGGTTTCGGCAATCGGTACGAAGCGGGACCGCGGCCCGCAACTCCGGCCAGGGTTTCCACCCGCTGCCATGAGACCCGATGAGATCATTCTGAACGCGTGGTGCGCGGAGGATCTCCAGGCGGATCAGGGAGACACCGTGACGCTCACCTACTTTGTCGTCGATGAGCGCCGCGACCTCGGAGTTCGCCAAGCCGCGTTCAGGGTCCGCGAAGTCATCCCAATGATGGAAACCGGCATTGATCACACCCTGGTACCGGCATTCCCCGGCCTGAGCGATGCTGAAAACTGTCGCGACTGGGACACAGGAATTCCCGTCGACCTGGGTCGCATCCGGTCCAAGGACGAAGCGTATTGGGACCGGTATCGCGGCATGCCGAAGGCGATAATCACACTGAACGCGGGTCAAAGAATCTGGAACAATCGATTTGGATCGCTGACCGCTGTTCGTTTTGAATCGGACGCGAGCGAGGCCCAGAGTCTGAGCACGGCGATTCTCGAGCGTATGGAACCCGCCCGCATCGGCCTCAATTTCCGACCGGTGAGCGAAATGGCCGAATCGGCCATCACCGATTCGCTCGATTTCGCGGCGCTGTTCATGGGTCTGAGCTTCTTTTTAATCGTTGCCGCGTTGATGCTGACCGGCCTGCTCTTCGTCTTCAATCTCGAGCAGCGACTGGATGAACACGGCCTTCTGGCAGCCTTTGGCTTCCGCGTTTTCACGATCATTCGCCTGTTCCTGCTGGAGGCGCTGCTCATCGCCATTCCGTCGGCGGTTATCGGGGCCATCGTCGGCATGCTTTATACAGCCGTGGTCTTAAAGGGACTTTCGACATTGTGGCGTGACGCCATCGGCGACTGGGCACTGCTGTTTCACGCCGATCCCGCGACATTGAGTGCCGGGGCGGGGGCGGGTATCGCAATCTCAATTGCTGCCGTTCTGTTCTGCCTGCTTTCATTTCACCGCCGATCAATTCGCAACAGGCTGCATGGCGCCGGTGCTGACCTCGGACATCATGACGACCGGGGCTCGCGGCGCCCGCGCTGGATCTGTTTTGTCGCGGGGGGCGCGGCCCTGCTGATCATCGCCGTGCTCCTGGCCACCGGTGACGCCGGCAGCACAACCGGGTTCTTTATTGCCGGCACCCTTGTCCTCATTTCCGGTATCGCCGGATGCGCCAACCTGTGCCGTATCTTGAGTGCTGAGAAGCGTGTCCGGCTCAGTCTGTCCGGCTTCGGGATTCGCAACGTTGCACGGCGCCGCGGACGGAGTCTGGCAGTCATCTCGATGTTGGCCGCCGGCACCTTTCTCATCGTTGCACTGGAATCGCAACGGCTCGACGCGCGGACGGATGCCGAACTGCGATCATCCGGGACGGGCGGTTTCCGATTCTTCGGCGAATCATCACATCCGATTTATCATGATCTGAATTCACCGGAGGGACAGGATGAACTTGGACTGGAGAGTCCCGACGTTGCCGCCCTCTCATTTGTTCAAATGCGGGTACTCGACGGCGACGACGCCAGTTGTCTCAATCTCAATCGTGCCCAGTTACCGCGCCTTATTGGCGTCAATCCCGATCATTTTATCAGGCGCGGCGCATTCACCTTCAAGACAAGCGAAGACGTGCCGGGGAATGAAAGCAGGTGGTCTCTTCTGCGGAAGGATTTCGGCGACAACGTCATCCCGGCGATTGCGGACCACGCAACCACGACCTACGCGCTCGGCCTTAAACTTGGCGATTCAATTGAATATCTGAATGAAGGTGGCGACGTCGTTCGTGTCCGTATTGTCGCGACATTGGCGAACAGCATTTTTCAAGGTGTGCTGCTGGTCGATGAAGGCGCGTTCATTCAGCAGTTCCCATCGACCGCCGGATCCCGAATGCTGGTGATCGATTCACCGGCCGACTCAGCGATGCCAGCGGCCGCCGCCATGCGCGAGGCGCTGGCGGACTACGGTCTCGAGCTGACGCCGGCAACGGAACGCCTGCGGGAGTTCAATCGCGTTCAAAATATATACATCACCATATTCCAGGTTCTTGGCGGCCTCGGGCTTATCCTCGGCAGCCTGGGGCTCGGCGTCCTCGTCCTTCGCAATGTTCTCGAACGACGACCGGAGTTGGCCGTGATGCAGGCGATCGGATTCACGCAATCGGCTCTTCGTCGAATCCTCCTGAGCGAACACTGCCTTCTGTTGATCCTTGGGCTTGTCTGCGGCGCGGTCGCCGCCTTCTGTGCCGTCCTCCCCAACCTCCTGTCGCCGGGAGCAGAAGTGCCGTGGCTGTCGCTGCTTGGCACCTTGGTTATGATTCTTCTCAGCGGCCTCTGTTGGACTTGGCTGGCAGCGCATGTGGCCATGCGCGGTCCGCTGTTGCCGGCGCTCCGCCGGGAATAAACACCGGCTCGGTCATTGCAATTTCGAGTACCGGAACTAACATAGTCTAAGGCGTCGCATGAACACTGCTGCTACAACGGATTCATTCATGTGGCGCCTATTCATGTTTATGAGGCAAAGCTGAAAGGGAACCAATATGTTCAACGGCGTTTTCCACATTCCGCAACCGGCGAATGAGCCGGTCCTTGATTATGCGCCGGGCAGTCCGGAACGCGAGGAGTTGGGGACGAAGCTGAATGAACTCTCCAGCACCGGCACCGACGTACCAATCATTATCGGCGGCGAGGAAATACGGAACGGCAAGCCGGTCAACATTTTGTGCCCGCACAGCCATGAAAATGTGCTTGGCACCTGCTTTCAGGGCAATGCCCTGGATGTGAACAAGGCCATTGCAGCGGCCAATAAGGCGAAAAAAGAATGGGCCAACATGCCGTGGGATGCGCGGGCGATCGTGTTCTTAAAGGCGGCGGATCTGCTGGCCGGCAAATACCGCCAGACAATCAACGCCGCGACCATGCTGAACATGAGCAAGACGCCGCACCAGGCCGAGATCGACGCTGCCTGCGAGCTCATCGATTTCTGGCGCTTCAATCCCCATTTCATGCGTCTCGTCTATGAGGATCAACCTAATTCCACACACGGCCTTCTGAATTACATGGAGCACCGCCCGATCGAGGGCTTTATCCTCGCACTGACGCCCTTTAATTTCACCTCGATCGCCGGCAATCTGCCGACCGCACCGGCTCTGATGGGAAACACCGTCGTGTGGAAGCCGGCCTCCAGCGCCGTCTTGCCCGCATACTTCCTCATGAAGGTTCTGAAGGAAGCAGGGCTGCCGCCCGGTGTCATCAACATGGTGCCCGGCCCCGGCCCGATAATCGGCCCGCCCGCTCTCGATCACATCGAACTGGGCGGTATCCACTTCACGGGTAGTACAAAAGTGTTTTCCACGATCTGGCTCGCCGTCGGCTCCGATATCCGTAAATACATCTCATATCCACGGATCGTCGGTGAAACGGGCGGCAAAAACTTCATTTTCGTCCACGCCAGCGCCGATGTCGATGCCACCGCGACGGCCTTGGTGCGGGGTGCATTTGAATACCAGGGCCAGAAATGCTCAGCGGCCTCACGCGCCTACATTCCCGACTCGATGTGGCCAAAACTGAGAGACCGGCTCCTCAGTGATGTCGAACAGGTCAAGATGGGCGATACGGCCGACTTCGGCAATTTCATGGGTGCCGTTATCGACAAAGCAGCGTTCACAACGATCGGTGGTTACATCGAGTATGCGAAGAGCGCCACGGATCTCGAAATCCTCATCGGCGGCGGATATGACGATACCGTCGGAAATTTCATCGAGCCGACTGTCGTGCTCTCGGAAGATCCCAAATCCAAACTGATGGAAGAGGAAATCTTCGGGCCGGTTCTGACCGTATACATCTATCCGGAAGGCAAGTACACCGAGACCCTGGAATTGTGCGACCAGACCTCTCCGTATTCGCTTACAGGCGCTATTTTCTCCCTGGACCGTGGTGCAATTGTCGAAGCCATGGACAAGCTACGCTTTGCCGCCGGTAACTTTTACGTCAACGACAAACCCACCGGCGCCGTCGTCGGTCAGCAGCCGTTTGGCGGCGCCCGGGCATCGGGAACAAACGACAAGGCCGGTAGTTGGCTGAATCTCGAGCGCTGGGTCTCACCCCGGACCATCAAGGAAACATTCCTGCCGCCGACGGACTTCCGGTATCCGTACATGGGGGACAAGTGAAGGATTGACGCTGGAAGTGGGTGATTGGGCCCGCGGCACTGTCGACAATCCCGGAATATTCCTCGCCATTCGATACGCGACGTGCGAACAACACGTCCGTTACCGCTCATTCCCTGGCCATCAATCATGCCCCCCGCATAAGCGGGATCTCCGCTCCGACATCAACCATCAACCAATCCTCATTTCCTACCTCATTTCCCGTCGTATCCGTTCCAACTGCCGCTCGCAAACCGCGCGTCAGTCAGACATCACCGAAGCGACTTGCGTCCAGTTCAGGAAAGTGCTCGGACAGCAGTCCAGAATAGTTCATCCCACGCCGCGCAAGCCCCAGTGTCTGTTGCCAATAATCCAGCAGATCCTCGAAATATCGGAATGACACACGAAACCAGCCTGATCGAGAACCGGCAAACCCTAATGAGTCCTGGCATCTTTGATCACCATGGTTATGGATGCGGAATTCCCTACCGTTCAGTGACTACCAAGTGCCGCGGTCTGATCGAACAGCCCTTGCCGGGTGACGGATAGAGGGACCGGCGCCGCTGCGCCGAGTCGACGGTCCAGCAACTCGAGTGAAAATTTGTCGTCCGCGTCGCGATTACAACACATCTGGCATAAATCCTGAGTGACAATACGACATGAGGGAGTGAAAAGTTACAGGCGAGCCGGCGGCCTGGCGCCCGCCAGGACTTGACATTCCGGAAAAAACCAAGTATTGTGATTCGTGGGGCGACCCCACAACGACACAAGGGGATAATCGTCGGCTCACCCGTATGACGCGGCGCGCGGTTTTCGCGAAGCAGCGGAAAGTCGTACCCGTTTGGCCGGCCGCCTTGCATGACAGAATTTGGCGAACGGACCGACAATAACCCGGGTCAAATGACTAGGGGAAAGAACGAAATAAAGGATACACAGGGGGGAAAGACGTCGTGAATAATCTGGAATGGGAAAAACTTGTCGTCGCCATCATGGACGGCCTGATTATTTCCCAGGCCGATCTGGCGGCGCGATGTTCAGTGGCACAGCAGACCGTTTCCACGTGGAAAAAGGGCACAAGGACACCGAGCGTTCACGCCAGGCGACAACTGATTGCGCTGGCAAACGAGGCCGGACTGAGTCTGTCGTATTTCAGTCGTGCATCGCGCTTTGTGAGTTACGGGGACATTGCCGAACTGCCCGTGGAACGGGCAATCGACGATCAGACGAGTCCGATCCTTGCCATCCTGCGGCAATTGCCGTTACACGACAGGCAGGATGTCACGACCTACGCGCGTTACAAGCTCGATTCGCATCGCCGTATTATGGCGGAACGTTCATACTTGGATCCGGTCCATACGGCCATTTGACGGTAACGTACGGTCGCCGCGCCGGCCGGCAGTGGATCGACGCTACTGACCGAGGTCTGCCGTCAAGGTGAATCGGTTATGTAGTGCTTGAGGTGTTTTCGATGATGAACTCCTGCTCGGACATTATGGACTTCACGACATCGCCAATCGATATGACGCCGACCACCGGGTTGCCGCCAATCACGGGCTGATGACGAATCGGGTTGTTCGTCATCAGGAACATGCAGTCCTTGGCGGTCTGATCGGGCTTGACGGTAATGACGGTCGTTGTCATGGTCCCCTTGACTGACGTCTCCTTTGAGGATCTTCCCTTCAGAATTACCTTGCGCGCGTAATCGCGCTCGATGAAGATCCCTAACCAGTTTCTCCGCCCTGAGGCACGACCAGGGCGCCGATGTTCCTGTCCGCCTTTACAACCAGTGCATCGTACACCGACGTGTCCGGCGCCACCCACCAGACATCGGTTCCCTTCCGATCCAAGAGTTGATGAACGCTGTCCATGTGCCGTCCCCTTTCCCTATTGCAATGGTTTTCAAGCCTTTGCGTCGCGCCGGGCCCGTAATGCCCGGCCACTTGGCCGTTACCATAGATTTCATTCGGCGCGAATTCAAGGAACACTACCCCGGAGGCGCTTTTTCCATGGCTGGACAAGTCGGTTTGGATGATTATTGTTACAGCCGGAATCGTGTGATTCTTTTCGTCTATGAATAACCCGACGTAAATATTAACATACTGTCACTATAATAGTTACGGAGTATACTATATGGATTTCGCGAGAATGGCAAGGGGCAATGTCAGGGCCCTGAGGGACGGCGCCGAGGAAGAACTCGCCAACGGCAATCGTCTGCAGGCAAGCCTTCTGTTCTTCCTGGCTGGCGATAAAAGGAAGGCGTTGGAGTTGGCTGTCCAAGACGACGGTGCCTACCCATTGATGGAAACGCAACGGGGCCTGTTCGTGGATCGCCTTAAGAACGCCGACAACCGCACCGAGATTACGTACCTGGCGCGCTACTACTTCGGCGGCGACGCCAACATTTCACGATTCATGCGCAATGTCGGACTGGGGTAACCTTCGCGATTAAACAAAAAGTCTCATTCCTCCCAGTCCAGGGCCCCCTTCTTGTACAGGTAGATGTAGCCGAGAAACAGGATCCCGAGGAATACGAACATCTCGACAAAACCGACAATACCCAGCGCCCGGCTGAGCGCGCGAAAATCCACGGCCCAGGGAAAGAGAAACACAACCTCCAGGTCGAAAACCAGGAAGATCATGGCAATGATGTAGAACTTGACGGAAAACCGCTGACGCGCACCGCCCACGACATTGGCGATACCGCATTCGAACGGTGCTTGTTTCCCCGGTTGCTCCCGCCGCGGTCCAAGCAATCGTCCCGCGATCAGTGCGCCCGCCGGAATCGCGACCGCGACAGCGAAAATGAAAATGACGCCGAATGTGTTTGTGTCCATACGTCTAAACCGTTCCTGGTTATCAGGTTCAGAACAGCATCTTTGACATGAACTCGTGCTGGTTCGAAAGTGCCTCCGCTGCAACCTTTGACCAGTTCCACAGTGTTTCCGACCCCGGTACGATCTTCAGCACTGTAAACGGCCCCATGCCCAGCCAGATGAGGGCGAATGCGATTGCCCCCAGGCTCACCTTGAAATCCCAACCGCGCAGTACACCGGCCGCTTCCTCTTCGCCGGCCTCTTGCGCGAAATCGGCTTCAGCCGGGCGCATGTACATGTGAACGAGTATCCGCAGGTAATAGAAAACGGCTATCACTGAGCTGATGATCGCGAACACAGCGAATCCAATGTAGCCGTTGTCAACCGCCGTCTTGAATACCAGATACTTGCCCCAAAATCCCGCCAACGGTGGTGAGCCCGCCATGCTGAGGACGCAGATGGCCATTACCAGGCTCAAGAATGGTTGCCGGTAGCCGATGCCGTTCAGATCGTCAAGCTGACCCCGCTCCTCGTTTGGACCGCTCAGCCGCCCGACAATAATGAACGCCCCGAGCGTCATCAGACCGTACGCCATCAAATAGTAGAGCAGCGCGGCCGTCGCATCATCCCCGCCGACGCCGCGGTAGTTCGCCATGCACCGTACGCCAACCAGCATGTACCCGGCATGTGCAATGCTGGAATACGCCAGGATGCGCTTGACCGAGGTCTGACACAAGGCGATGAGATTGGGTATCAGCATCGTGACGCATGCAAAGAAAAGGATCGCCTGGTCAAACGGCGGATGCAGCCCTGTGATCCGCGGATTGGTCTCCGCAGGATTTCCGGTGCTTGTGAAGTAGAGAAATTTAACGAGAACCGCAAATGCTGCCGCTTTGACAGCCGCAGCCATAAAGCCGGTGACCGGAGCCGGCGCCCCGTCATAGGCGTCCGGCAACCAGAAATGCATCGGCACCGCCGCGACCTTGAAGAGAATCCCGGCGGCGAACATGGCCATCCCGAGTTTCATCAGCGCCGGATTACCGATCGTTGAACCGCTAACGCTCAGCCCCGTCCGCATGGCGCGTGCAATGTCAAGCAGATAGGTCGATCCCGACTGGCCGAAAAGATGGGCGATTCCAAACAGGAGAATGGCCGCGGCGAACCCGCCTAGGAGAAAATACTTGATCGCCGATTCGATGCCGCGGGCGTTGTCCCGGCGGTAACCACACATGATGTAGATCGACAGACTCATCAACTCGAGCGAGATAAAGAGCGTCACCAGTTCCATGCTCGAAACCATCAGCATCATGCCGAGCACAGCGAAGAGCTGAAACGCATGATACTCGCCGTGGGAAACGCCTTGGCGCCGCAGATAGTCGATGCTCGCGATGCTGGCCAGAATGCCGGCGATCAATATCAGTGCATTGACAAAAAGCCCGAACCCGTCGATTTGAATCGTGTGCCGAAACAGTGCAACCGGTTCGATGGCTTTAAAAATGAAAATCTGACGCCAAAGAAGGGCAAGCGCAATGACCTGCGCGAATACCGAAAAGTATCCCGATATTTGTTGCGACGGCTTTCGTACAAATGCCTCAATCAGCAACACCGTCAGTCCGGCGACACAGAGGATCAAATACGGGCTAAAAGAAAGTAAATGTAAATTCGACACGGTAAACTGAGTTCAAATTTTCCGCCAGAGGCGATTATCGATTGTGTGCACGCGCCTTCATGGATTAAGCGAGTTTTCCCCGGCTCAGCTTCACGGCGCCCCATCTCCCCGCTGTCGCCGCTCCGCGGCGAACGGCACGCCGTCGGTTGAGGGACCGGCGACCGTACCCGGATCGAACCGTCGCGCCGCGCTCGAACGGGACGCTGCAAGGGCGTTTACGATGTCTTCCGAATGGCGGTCTTTGGTCGACTCGATCATGTCTCCATGAGCAACAACCGAATCGGAGTCCATTGCCTGGAGCACACGAACTGTCTCGATCCGATCGACAATCTGCTCGTTGACACTGACGGTCATACGGCTGGTGAATGGCGTTGTTACCACACCCATGACGAACATCATGATGATCAACGGCAGCATAACAAGCGCCTCACGAAGCGATAGATCCTTCAGGCCGCGGTTTTCCTCATGCTTGATCTCGCCGAAGAAGACACGCTGCACCATCCATAGCATATACACAGCGCCCAGGATCATTCCGCTGGCCGCCAAGACACCCCAGACAACATGATCGCGCACGGCACTGATTATGACCATGATTTCACCAATAAACCCATTCAGCCCGGGTAAACCGACGGAACTCAACGTCGCGATCATGAAACAAACCCCGTAAAGGGGCATCACATGCATGATCCCGCCGAAGTCCGAGATCATCCGCTTGTGACGGCGCTCATAAATAATGCCGACAAGCAGGAACAGGCTGCCGGTCGACAGGCCGTGGCCAATCATCTGATAAATGCCACCCTTGACCCCCAATTCACTAAACGTGAAAATTCCGAGCATGACGACACCAAGATGACTGACACTGGAATAGGCCACCAGTTTCTTCATATCCGTCTGCACCATCGCAACCAGGGCGCCATAGATGATGCCGATGACCGCAAGCGTCTTGAACAATGGCGCCGCCGCCAGAGCAGCCTCCGGAAACAGCGGCACTGCGAACCGGACGAAGCCGTACGTCCCCATCTTCAACAGGACGCCGGCAAGGATCACGGACCCGGCCGTTGGTGCCTCGACGTGCGCGTCGGGCAGCCAGGTATGCAGTGGAAACATCGGCACCTTGATCGCAAAGCTGATGGTGAACGCAGCAAACAGCCACAGCTGTTCCTGTCTGCTCAGCGTATACTCTTGCAGTATGAGCGTAAGATCGAAGGAGTACTTGTAGCCGATATAGAATATGGCAACCAGCATCAGCGCCGATCCGGCCATCGTGTAAATGAAAAACTTTACCGACGCATAGATCCGGCGCTTGCCGCCCCAGATCCCGATCATCAGAAACATCGGTATCAACATCAGTTCCCAGAAAACGAAGAACAGCATGAGATCCAGCGACACCAGCGTCCCGGTCATTGCCATCTGCAAAAGGAGCACCATCAGATGGAATTCCTTTACATGGTCATCGATCGCCCGCCATGAGCTAAGCACAACGATCGGCGACAGAAACGTGACCAGCATCACCAGCCACAGGCTGAGCCCGTCAACGCCCAACAGATAGCTGATGCGCAGCGTCGAGAACCATTCCGCCCGTTCAAGAAGCTGAAACCCGCTGGCGTCAGCCGAAAACCGCGACACCAGCGACAGCGACACCAGAAATATCGCCAGGGTCAGCACCAATGTGAACCAGCGAATGCCGTTCACGGCCCGCCCCGACATCAAAAGAATGACCAGAAGTCCGATCAGCGGCGCGAATGTCAGTATGGATAACAGATGGTCTTGCATGTCAAAAAAAATGCCGGTCATTGGCCGCCGTTACACGACAGCCAGCCAGAAAACCAGGGCGATCGTCAATATCGTCGCTCCCATGATCCAACGAGCGTACACACGCGTGTCACCGGTCTGGATGGGGCGCAATCGTGCGCCCACGTCACGCATCAACCCGGCCACACCGTTGACGATCCCTTCAATGATGATAACGTCGCCAATCCCGTACAGGATCGATTTACTGATTCGAAATATCGGCTTGACGATGATCGCTTCGTACAACTCATCCACATAATACTTATTGTGAATGAATGTGTAGAGGCCTTTGAGCTTCGGCAGTAATACCGCAGGCAGTTCCGGCTTCTTCACGTAAAATAACAGCGCAATGCCGGCACCGGCGGCCGCTATCAAAACACTGCACCCCATCATCGCCCACTCCTTTGCCGCCGCGCCATGGTCCGCATCCGGCAGACCGTAGGCCGTAAACGTGCCAAGTAGCCAATCATTGACGACGGAATGGTCAACGATCACGTGGGGCAATCCGAAGAAACCCAGTATACCGGCGCCGGCAGCCAGGACGACGAGCGGTATAACCATTGACCGCGGTGATTCGTGAATGTGCTTGCGCGTTTCTTCATCAGCCCGGCCTTCGCCCCAGAACGTCAGGATCACCAGGCGCGTCATGTAATACGCCGTACAACCCGCCGCCACAAAGCCGATGGCCCACAGGACGACCGCCAAGCCATGGCTGATATTGTGGTGGGCCGTCAATGTTTGCCACAGAATTTCATCTTTGCTGAAGAAGCCGCTGAACGGCGGGCAGCCGATGATTGCCAGCCAGCTGATCACAAATGTCCAGTACGTCCAGGGCATAAGCTTGCGCAGGCCGCCCATGTTCCGTATGTCCTGTTCCCCATGCATCGCGTGGATAACCGAACCGGCCCCCAGAAAGAGGCAGGCCTTGAAAAACGCATGGGTCACGACATGAAACACCCCCGCACTGAATGCCCCGACGCCGACGGCCATGAACATGAAGCCGAGCTGGCTGACCGTCGAGTACGCAAGCACTTTCTTGATGTCGTACTGCAGAAAACCGATGATCGCGGCAAACAAGGCCGTCAATGCCCCCACGGTCGCAACAACAGCCATGGCCGTTGGCGAAAGAATGTACAAAAACCCCATGCGCACCACCAGATAGATCCCTGCGGTGACCATCGTCGCAGCATGAATCAAAGCGCTGACCGGCGTCGGACCGGCCATGGCGTCTGGCAGCCACACATACAACGGCAACTGGGCCGACTTGCCCGCGCAGCCCAGAAACAAAAGCAGACACGCCGCGGTGACAACACCGCTCGTACCCAGGACGGCCTTATTGGCCGCCACGTGCGAGACAAGACCGGGATAATCCAGAAGACCGTTGCATTGGATAAAAATAAGGGCCATGCCAACAACGAAACCGAAATCTCCGATGCGGTTTATGATAAACGCCTTCTTCCCGGCGCTCGCCTTCGCCTCGTCATTGAACCAAAAACCAATCAACAGGTAGGAACAGAGACCAACCCCTTCCCAACCGACGAACATCAGTGGCAGGCTCGAGCCGAGCACCAGCATGATCATGCTGAACATGAACAGGTTCAGGTATGCCATGTAGCGGGCAAAACCCTCGTCATGCGCCATATAACCGATCGAATAAACGTGAATCAGGGTGCCGACAAATGTGACAAACGCCAGATACAGGCAACTCAGGTTGTCGAATAGAAAGGCAACGTCGACCTTGAACGCCCCCGCCTCCATCCAGGTGTAAAGCGTCTGCGCAAGTGCCGCCCCCTCTGCGCCGCTGCCCTTGAGCTTGAAATATCCGATGCAGACGAAGACAAACGAAAGGGCCGGCATCAGGCATGCAACGCCGTTCACCAGAGGACGCGCGGGGGACTTGCCGCGGGCCACGGCGTGTAAGCTCAACACTCCGATAATCGCTGCCCCAAGCAACGGAAACAGCGGTATCAGAACGAGAAAATTGGCATCAACGGTTGACATTGTCTTATGGTCAGTGGCCGGTGGCCTGCCGTTCCCGGCACGATTTCCAATCGGTAATTATACCCGCCGTCTCCGTCAACCGACGGATGACGGCGCGACGGCGGACGAAAATCGGTAATTTCAACCGACAAAACCAGGAATGGCGAAGTCGGTCGAAAATTCCATTCATTCCCTCAAAGCGGTGAAGTCGTCAATGGTCGTACTGCGTTTCAATTTGAACATACAGATGGCCAACGCCAGTCCAACACAGATCTCCGCCGCAGCAATGGCCATCATAAACAGCGCAAAGACCTGCCCATCGACGTTGCCCAGGTAGCGACCATACGCCACGAGGGTCAAGTTCACGGCGTTCAGCATCAACTCAATGCCGATCAGCATGACCAATATGTTGCGTCGCGCCAAGACACCGCCGGTACCAATAAAGAAAAGAATAAGGCTTAGCGTTAAGTAATGGTCGAGTGTGATCATCGCTAAACGTGACGTTTTGTCAAAATCATCGCCCCGATTGCTGCAACAAGCAGCAGTACAGACAGAATCTCGAACGGAAGGAGGTACGGCCCCAGCGCGAAGTGACTGTCACCGTTCGCGAGGGTCGACTTCTCCCCGAAAATCCGGCCGCTGATCTGGCGCATGGTACCGAAAACCGCGCGCTCCCTTTCAACCCGGGCCGCCGCCGATAGATGCTGAATACCCTCCTGAATCGTTTCGGCGTCGTCGGTGACAATTGTCCGTGCCGCTTGCTCATACGTGATGATCACCGGTTTTTCCGCATCGGATGGTCCCAGCACCGACATCCG
>CAUZRT010000028.1:0-17168 GCA_963582235.1 Lentisphaeria bacterium | reverse complement strand
TCGCCGGCCCCGCACATTCCCATTCCCAGAAGACGGGTCGAGTCCGGATCAAATATCAGCTTGGTCACGCCATCCGGACGATCGATACAGGTGGCGCGCCCGGATGCGCCCCAAGGGAATTTTGATATCTGAATGCTGCGGCCGTCTCGTGCGGCCTCCGTCTCGGTGAGACCGCACCAGGCGATCTCCGGATCCGTAAAAACCACGGCCGGTATGGCGTGTGGTTCAAAGGCGACTTTTTCGCCGGCGATGACCTCGGCGGCGACCATGCCCTCATGCGAGCCCTTATGAGCGAGCATCGGTTCTCCGGCCACGTCGCCGATAGCGAAGATGTTCGGTTCGCCGGTGCGCTGCTGTTCGTCCGTCGTGATGATACCGCTCTTGTCGATGTCCACGTTCGTATTCTCGAGTCCGAGCCCCTCGGAGTTCGGACGGCGGCCGACAGCGATCAGCACAGAATCGAATTTTTGCCGGCGCCTATCGATCTCCTTGCCCTCGAGCGTGACGCGGATGCCTTCGGGCGCCTCCTTCAACGATGTTACCTTGGTGTTGAGAAGAATATTCCTGAATGACCCGCGCAGCCGCTTTCCCAGTATGCCGACCAAGTCCCGATCGACACCGGGCAGGAGGCCCGCGGTCATTTCGACAACCGTGACGTTAGTACCGAGACTGGCGTAAACGGAGCCCATCTCGAGCCCGATATAACCGCCGCCGATGACCAGCAGGCTCTTCGGGATCTTCGGCAGATCCAGGGCCGACGTCGAGTCCAGGACGCGCGGGCTTTCGATGGATAGTCCCGGTATCCGCGTGGGCTGCGAACCGGTCGCCAGAATAATGTGCCCGGCGGTGAGCTTCCGGCCGCTACCGCCGTTCGCCTGGATGACCAATTTCTGATTGTCCGCCAAGCGCGCGCGACCCCTGATATAATTGAGTCCCCGATGCTTTACCAATTGCCCTAAGCCGCCCGTCATTTTATCGACGACGCCCTCCTTCCAGCGGCGCAATTTGGTCAATTGGATGGTCGGTTTCGCGAAGCGGACACCCCAGTCCGCCGCGTGGTCAGCCTCCTGGATGAGACGAGCGACGTGGAGGAGCGCTTTCGACGGAATACAGCCGCGATAGAGACAGACGCCGCCCGGGTTTTCTTCATTATCAATAAGGGTAACGTCCATGCCGAGATCAGCGGCGCGAAAGGCGGCCGCATAACCGCTCGGGCCACCACCGATAACAGCCACGTCGGTTGTTTTTTTATCTTTACTCATCAGGGCTCCATGAACTTAGAAATTCGAAGCTTGAACGCAGACAATCGAATGGATCGCGGGGGCAAAGGTCTTGTTCGATAGCGTACCATTGAACGCCGGCTGCCCGGCATGCCGGTAGAATGTGGTCCCAGTCCATCACGCCTTCCCCGATCGCGGCCATGATGGGATCTGCATCGGAGACCACCTCCTTGTCTTTCAAATGAATGACCGGCACCCTGCCGGGGCAACGTTCGAAAATGCGTTCGGGATTGACTCCCGCGTGAATGGCCCAGTACACGTCGACTTCCAGCGTCAGATCCGGGCCGCCCTCCTCTATGAGAATATCGTAGAAGGTCCGCCGGCTCGCGCCGATACGCTGAAACTCGTGGGTATGATTATGAAAGCCGAAGGTGAGGCCAGCGGCCTTGAGTTTTTCTATGACCGGCGCCGCATCGGTGATAAACGATGTGTATCCTTCGGCGCTTGTCCGGTCATACGGTTGCGGCAGCCCGCCAATGGCGACGTAGCTGCAATTCAGTTCACCGTGGAAATCGATTTCGAACGCGGTCTCCTGCGAGAGACTATCCCAGGAACGGTGGGTGGCGATGCACTGCAAGCCGTTGGCGTCAAGCATCCCGCGTGCCTCGGCGGCGGTCACCTGTGGGCGTTCGCCGGCCATGGCGCCGACAGCCGACAACTGTACCGCGGGATAGCCGATTGCGCTTATCTTTCGGAGGCTGTCCGCGAGCCCGGCCTTGTCCTTGATGAATTCAAAAATCGTGTAAGTCTGTACGGAAAGCTGTTCAGTCATGGCATTCCAACTCCGGTCTCTATAAATTTATAGGTATGCCTCGTGGAAAATTTAGGATACCCGCATGATCCGAAAAAACAATTTGGCCCGGAATTTTTAATCGCTCCGCTTGATATTCCCAACGACTCAGCCTATCGGTAATCATCGGAGCATCGGGCCTTTGCCGGGCGCAATCTTTCTTCCGCGTTGTGTCCGCAGTCCCGTCGATCCCCGCGATTCATAGTGGGGATCGACGGGAGTTCCATCGGTACAACCGTTTTAGCGGTGTAACCGAAATCTAATGCCGATTCCCGTGTTGCACCCGTAAACCGTTGAAGCCGGTTCTATATGCTTCGGCCGCTTCGTCTAATGACATCCGTGACACCAACAGTTGCTATGGGCGCGGTCATAGGGCGGAGAATTTTCAAACGTAGGGCTCGCGCAAAAAATAATTTCATCCCACCGTATGGTAGGACCGTCCGTTTGGCGTTAGTCCGTCAGCTGACGGATTGCTGATGCGAGTGAGAGAGGCCACAGTCGTACCGAGGTACGTCGCGGATCTCGCGAGCGGGAATGGGAAATAATTTTTACGCGAGTCCTTAATCCGCAATTTTTGTTCATAACTCATGAGTTCGGAACCCATCCCATTGCTCGGCGGTAAGTCCGTGTATTGTATCAATGAGAGCCAGTTGAAGGAGGCCTTTCATCTGGCTGAGGAGGATCCCGAGGCGTCACCCCGTATCAAGGCGCGCCTCGAGGAACTCGAAGCGGGCATGTCGCGAAACGAACGCGCGGCCTTGGCCTTTGTCATCATCGACCGACTCTTGAAGACCAGGGAATAGACCATGCCGGACGTGCCGAATATGCCCGCAGAGGTCCAGCGGCATCCAAGTTCTTCCGGCCGTACTACACCATGACTAAAGTACCCATCGAAATTAATCTGGAGTTCACCCCGAATCCCAATACCTTGAAGTACGAGCTCAACCGGCGCCTTCTAGTTACCGGCACGGAAAACTTCACGACCCGCGAAGAGGCGGCGGAATTCTCACCGCTTGCCACCCGGCTGTTTGATCTCGAGGACGTAGCCGGTGTCATGATCGGTCCGACGTTTATTACGATCACCCTGACATCCCAGGACACCCTGCGCGAATTAAACCGCGACGTCATGCACACCATCAAGGATCATCTCGAATCGGGCGAGATCATTGTGACGCCGCGCCCGGAAGCTGAGCACCCCGCCTCCGAGAGTGAAACGGCACGCCGCATACGGGAAATTATCGATAGCGAAATCCGTCCGGCTGTTGCCATGGACGGCGGCGACATCACTTTTGAGAGCTATCGCGACGGTGTCGTGTATCTCTCTATGATGGGGGCATGTTCGGGGTGCCCCAGTTCTCAGATGACGCTCAAAATGGGTATCGAAACTCGATTGCGTCAGGAGCTCCCGGAAGTCCAGGAAGTCGTGCCGGTATAAAAATTCGTGCGTACGCGAATTTTTTCTATGGCCGCTGTAAAGATAGCAAATATTGTCGGGGCCCGTCCCCAATTCATCAAAGCCGCGGTTGTCTCACGGGCACTGGCCGGCGAGTCGACGACTCAGGAGACGATCATACATACGGGACAACATTACGACGACAATATGTCCCGTGTCTTTTTCGATGAGCTCGATATCCCGAAACCCGACTTCGATCTGGGCGTCGGATCCGGCTCTCATGGCGTGCAGACCGCGCGGATGCTGCAGGCCATCGAACCTGCGCTTCAGGAGATCGAGCCTACGTGGGTTGTGGTGTATGGGGATACGAACTCGACTTTGGCCGGTGCCCTGGCGGCTGCCAAATTATCCATTGGGGTCGCTCACGTTGAAGCAGGTCTGCGATCCTTCAATCGGGAAATGCCCGAGGAGATCAATCGTGTGTTGACCGATCATACCGCAGATCTCCTCTTTGCACCCACCGAGGCGGCCGTTTCCAATCTTCGCAAGGAAGGTATTCCCGATTCGCGGATTCACCGCGTCGGCGACGTCATGTACGACGCCGCACTCCAATACGCCGCCGGGGGCGCGGATTACAATGACACGCCGCCGCCGGCGAAGCCCTATGTGCTGGCGACCGTCCACCGCGCGGCGAACACCGATGTAGCGGTCCGGCTGCGCTGCATTCTGGACGCACTCAGCGATGTCGCGCGGCGATTGGATGTCGTCGTGCCGCTGCATCCGCGTACACGGCAGCGGCTGATAGCCGGCGGCGACCTGGAGAGGTACGCCGCAACCCTGCGTCTCATTGAACCCGTGGGCTACCGAGAAATGCTGGCGCTCGAACGCCACGCGGCGGTCATCGCCACCGATTCGGGCGGCATGCAGAAGGAGGCGTACTTCGTCGGTGTGCCGTGTGTAACGCTACGTGAAGAGACGGAATGGACGGAACTGGTTGACCTCGGGTGGAATCGCTTGGCGCCGCCTACGAACCCGGGTGCGGTCTCGGCGTCAATCATAAGTGCCCTGGAGACGCCGCGTACGGACCTGCCGACAGCGCAACTCTATGGCGACGGCAAGGCCGGCGAACGCATCGCGCAGATACTCGCAGCTGCTGACGCGGCGTGAATGGCGGCCATTCGCATCACGGCAGATTGGTCTCGTTCAGGTCGGTGTCAACCGGATCGCACGTCGCCTGTCCCCGCGTGTACAACATGTCACGGTCGTCATCCATCCAGCCGAAAACCGGCATGGCGCCGACGGCGCCGGTCGAAAAATTGATGAAATTCGGTTGCGGTGATTGTTTCCTTTTTATTTAGGATATAGGTTATTCTCACAATCAAATGAAAATTATCGGAGCGCGGGATAATGCAACGCGACTTGACAGACCAAATCTGCGGTGAAGTCAGGCAATGTTTGTACGAGTACATTGAACGGGAATTGGAAAACGGGCAACTCAGAGACTTTGACGATCATGTTGCGAACTGTCCGCGTTGCGAGAATCTGCTTACCAGCTATCGCAATGCCAATGAGACCGTCCAGCAGCATATTCTGAAAGAAGTTAACATACCCGGGGATCTCAGGTATCAGATTATCCAGTCCTTGAACATGGATTAGCCCGCCAGTACTCACTCTTCTGCCTGCCCGGGACAATCCCATAGCGGTTTAGGATCGGCTGAACAAGCGTGTGGCGGTGTCCGCCGCCGGTGCCAGCCGTACGCTCTCAATGTTCATGGTTCATGCCTTTCCGATCCCATCATCGCCCGGTCTCGGCGTAAACATTCAGTGAACCAGTCTGCGTTGAGCCGTCAATGTCGACAGTCACGTGAATCCCTCTGATTACCATCCCCCCTTTGCCGTTCTTGATTTTCGCCTCGATCCCCACGACCGGAACCCCGTTTTCTTCCGCGACATTGAAGAGCTCATCACCGCCACCCGCATCGAGGATGTCCGTGACTGCTTGAATCGGGTCCAGTGCGCTGTCCGCAACGGTTTCCATGCCGCTGGCTTCATCAGCTACGAAGCCGCGCCGGCCCTCGATCCGGCAATGATTACCCGGCCGCGCCTCGAGGACCTGCCCTACGTCTGGTTTGCGCTCTGCCGGCAACCCGAAGCCGTTGAGCCGGGTGACCTGCCGACCGTTGACCTCGGGGATGCGCGTCGGCAGAACAGCGCCGGCAAATACCGATTTGATCCATGGACCCCCGTGCTCTCGCCGTCGGACTATGGGCACTGCTTTGAACGTGTGATGCAGCATCTGTGTGCAGGCGATACCTACCAGATCAACTTTACATTTCCCCTCCGTTCCAGGTTGAGCGGTTGCCTGACCTCTCTGTACCGCGACATCGAACAGGCGCAGGCGGGAAACTACTGCGCCTGGCTTCATGGCGGCGGGTGGGATGTTATTTCCACGTCACCGGAGCTGTTCTTTTCCATCCACGACGGAACAATCACGGCACGGCCGATGAAAGGGACCCGGCCTCGCGGCCGGACGACGGCGGCCGATCGCGAGGTCCGCGCGGACTTGCACACCAGTCGCAAAGACCGGGCGGAGAATGTGATGATTGTGGACATGTTGCGGAACGACATCGGGCGTATCGCGGAATTGGGCACGGTCACCGTATCCAACGTGTTCACCACCGAGAAATATCCCACCGTGTGGCAGATGACATCGACCGTTCGTGCGACGCTCAAGCCGGCAACGGATCTTGTGGACATCATGGCGGCAATGTTTCCCTGCGGCTCGGTAACGGGCGCTCCGAAGATCAAGTCGATGGCGATCATCAACGGGCTCGAGGCGTGGCCGCGCGGCGTCTATTGCGGCGCCGTTGGGTATCTTAAACCGGGCGGCGAAGCGGTATTCAACGTCGCCATCCGCACGCTGACCATCAGGCCCGGCGGCGAAGTCGAGTATCCGGTCGGCAGCGGCCTGGTCGCAGATTCGGTGAGTGGCGGCGAATACGAAGAGTGCCTGGTCAAGGCGCGTGCTGTGACGACCGCATGGGACCCGGATTTTCGCCTGTTCGAGACCCTGGCGTACCGGCCAGGGTCCGGTTTCCTTCTGTTGGATCGGCATCTGAATCGGCTTCAGGATTCAGCCGAGTACTTTGACTTCACCTGCCGCACTGATGCGGTCACGGCCGCGCTTCACGCAGCCGCGGCAGAGTGGACGAAACCCATGCGTGCACGCCTGCTGCTCACCCGTGAGGGGACTGCGGAAGTGGAAGCCGCGCCGTTGCACGAGCGCGGCTTCAGAACGCCGCGCCGTGTCACGCTCGCCGGCGAGCCGATCGACCGCGATGATGTCTTTCATTATCATAAGACGACGCGGCGCGTGACGTATCAGAGAGCTCTTGCCGCCGGCGCCGGCGCTGACGACGTTATCCTCTACAATGCCGCCGGCGAGGTGACCGAGTCGACCATGGCCAACCTGGCAGTGACCATTGACGGATGCTGGGTGACGCCGCCGGTGGAGTGTGGTTTATTGCCCGGCACCATGCGTGCGGAACTGCTCGATACCGGCGTTGTTTCCGAGCGCGTCATCACCGTTGACGAGTTGCGCACCGCCGAACAGCTGAAGCTGTTCAACTCCGTTCGCGGTGAGTACACGGCCGTGCTCCTTCCGAGTTAATTTATTTTTGTATATTCACAAAAATAAAATCCTAAGATTTCCTTCCCCCGTGCATTTTACCCAATAGAAGGACATGATCATATGGGTAGGACAGCCGCGGACGAATCCGATTAGCTTTGTCGGGTTCTGTCGGATTACGAGGGCCCTCTGCTCCGCTACGCCCAGAATTTGCACGGTGACCGCGAACAGGCTCGGAACGCCGTTCAGGACACCTTTGCGCGCCTTTGCCCGGCGGAACACGCAGCAGATAGATAGTCATGTCGCTGCAAGGCTGTTCACGGCCTGCCGTAACCGTCTGCTCGGGGTAATGCGCGGGGAATGCCGGCAGGATGCGGGTGGCGGGGACGGGATCGACACAGCCGAGGGCCCGGGACCGGATCCTGCCGCGATGACCGAACGTGCGGACTCAGCGTTGTACATCCAGCGCATGATCGCTGAACTGCCGGTGAAGCAGCGCGAGGTTGTAAGGCTCAAGTTTCAGAATAGATTGAGCTACCGTGAAATAAGCAGAATAACCGGGATCAGCGAGTCCAACATCGGCTATCTCCTGCACGTCGCAATCCGGCCTCTGCGCCGCAGGGGGCGCAGAAAATCCCCGGTGAAACCGGCCATGTTCAATCGCCGTCACCTGTCGGATGTTCCTGTATCCCTCATTCTCTCTTTCTCCTGCACTTCTTCATCGCGCGCATTTCCTTGATTTCCCTTGCCGTTTCGACTATCATCTTTCCTGCCGTGCGTGTACGGCAAAAAATCGAGCAGGCCATGAACCTTGGCAACGAGTTGAAGAAAATTATTGCGCCGGACCGGGTTCTGACGCGACCGATCGATCTGATTGCCTATGCGAGCGACGCCAGTGTTTACCGGCTCATACCGAAGGCAGTGGTGCAGCCGTCCACGGTGCAGGAGATCCGTGAGCTCTTCGCGCTCAGTTCCCGGGCCCGAGTCCCTGTGACCTTTCGCGCCGCCGGCACAAGCCTCTCAGGTCAGGCTGTCACCGACGGGATTCTGGTCGACATATCGAAGTACTGGCGGCGGATTTCGGTCGACGACGACGGCAGCCGCGTGCGCCTGCAGCCGGGCACTATCGGCGGCGTGGTTAACAATATCCTGCGGCCGTACGGCGCTAAACTGGGGCCGGATCCGGCGTCAATCAATGCCTGTATGATGGGCGGCATTCTTGCCAATAACGCCAGCGGTATGTGTTGCGGCGTCAGCCAGAATTCCTATCACACCCTGGAATCGCTAACCTTTGTTCTCCCCAACGGCAATGTTACCGATACGGCTGCTGCCGCGGCAGCGGAATCGTTCCGGACCGCAAACCCCGACATTGCTCAGGGCCTGCAGGGATTGCGACGGCAGATTACGGACAATGGTCGGCTAAGTGAACGGATCCGCGATAAGTACCGACGCAAAAACACGACCGGGTATTCGCTGAACGCGTTCCTCGACTATTCGGAGTCGGTGGACATCATGCGGCACCTGCTCATCGGCTCGGAAGGGACACTGGGGTACATCGCCGAGGCGGTCATGCGCACCGTGCCGGATCTACCGCTGAAATACACGGGACTGCTGTTCTTTCCCGATATCCAGGCGGCCGGCTCCGCGATTGTGCCGCTGCGTAACTCCGGCGCCGCGGCGCTCGAACTCATGGACCGCGCCGCGCTGCGATCGGTGGCAGATCAGTCCGGCGCGCTTGCCGAAATGAAAGATTTGCCGGACAGCGCCGCAGCCATACTTGTCGAGTATCAGTGCGACGCGATTGATGATCTGCAATCCTTTAAGGCATGCGCCGCCGGGGTGTTCAAGGATCTGTCGCTGGTTCATCCACCGGACTTCACGGAGGAACCCAAGCAGCAGGCGGCGCTGTGGCAGATACGCAAAGGACTGTTCCCCTCGGTCGGCGCTGTTCGCGAGTTGGGAACGTCCGTCATCATCGAGGATGTGGTCTTTCCTGTCGAGCGGCTGGACAGCGCCGTCACGGACCTGCAGGCGTTGTTCGAGAAGCATGGATACGCGAAGGCAATTATTTTCGGCCATGCCAGGGACGGCAATATACATTTCGTCATTACCCAGTCGTTCCATGAGCCGGCGGCGGTGAACCAATACGACATGTTCATCCGCGATGTCGTATCGCTGGTGGTAGACAAATATGACGGAGCAATAAAGGCGGAGCATGGGACCGGACGCAACATGGCACCGTTCGTGGAAACCGAATGGGGAGCGGATGCGTACGCGATCATGAAATCATTGAAATCGTTGATCGATCCGGACAACCTGCTCAACCCTGACGTCATCGTCAACAGCGATCCCAATGCCCACATCAAGAACCTGAAGTCGCTGCCGACGGTTGATCCGGAGTCCGACACCTGCATCGAATGCGGGTTCTGCGAACCCAAGTGCCCGAGCCGGGATCTGACGTTGACGCCGCGGCAGCGGATCGTCGTGCGGCGCGAGATTGCCCGGCTTCGCGCCGGGAACGGCGACGACGCCCGCCTCCGGTCGCTTATGGACGACTACGCCTATGACGGTGTTGAAACGTGCGCGGCGGACGGCCTCTGCGCTACGGCGTGTCCGGTGCGTATCGACACGGGGCTGCTCGTCAAGCGCCTGCGCAAGGAGGCGATTTCCGACGCCGCGCAACGGCGGGCCGTGAGAATCGCCGGCCGGCTCGGCCTTTGGGAGCGCCTGGCCCGCGCCGGCCTGCGCCTCGGTCATCTCACCAACAGATTCCTCGGGGCGCGGGGTGTCAATGCTGGCTTGAAACTGTTGGGTGCTGTCACGGGAACGCGCTTGCCGCAGTGGTCCGAGGCGATGCCGACAGCGGCGCCGGGCAGGATCCCGTCGACGTCATACGAAGGCGCCGCCGCCGTATATTTTCCCAGTTGCGTCGCGCGCGTCATGGGCAAGCTGCCGGGTGAAGCCGCCGCGCAACCGCTGGCCGATACCCTGGTGACATTGGGCGAGCGTGCCGGTAAACCGTTGTGGATCCCGCCGGCGTGTGCCGGCCACTGCTGCGGGGTCCCGTTTTCTTCGAAAGGCTATCGGGCCGCGTACGAACAGACTGTCAATGACATGATCGCCGCACTCTGGGAATGGTCCGACAGCGGGCGAATGCCGGTTGTCATTGACACCAGCCCCTGTACATATACCTTGAATAGCTGCCGGGACGACCTGACGCCGGCGAACCAAAAACTGCACGACGCGCTGGAAATAACTGACAGTGTGGCGTTTGTTCACGACCATCTACTCGGCAGCCTGCAGGTGACGTCGGTCGACGCCGATGTCGTCCTGCATCCGGTCTGTTCCCTGGTCAAGATGGACCTGACGGAGAAGCTTCTCGCGGTTGCCAAACGTTGCGCGCGAACGGCAACCATTCCCATTCATGCGGGATGTTGCGGCTTTGCCGGCGATCGTGGGCTGCTGTTTCCGGAGCTCACACGCAGCGCTACAAAGGCGGAGGCCGAGGAAGTGCGTTCCTGTTCCTACGGCGGCTATTATTCCAGCAGCCGGACCTGTGAACTCGGCATGACTATCGCCACCGGCGAGACGTATCAGTCGATTCTGTATCTTGTGGAAAGAGCAACGCGGGATGACAGGGAAAAGTAGGCGCGGTTGTGCTGTTTTAGCTGACAGACCATTGCATCCCATCCCGCATGCGGGATCGTGGGTGCGCCAAGTCGAGAAAACCAGGGCTTCCGTTCAGGAACTAAGTAAGCGCCTGAAGGCCCGTTATTCGTTCCCGCGTAATCGGGATCTTCTCCCGCTCGTGAGCAGGATACGACATTCGTCATTAACCATCCCTTTCCTCCCATATGCCAACTCCCCCTGATCTGTCCAGGCTCTGCATCCACACCATTACGACGCGGCCCTGGAATATCTATAAAGCCGTCGAAAACTACGCCCGCAAGGGTATCGGCGGCATCAGCGTCTGGCGGGACGCGATTGAAAATAGCGATCTCAACGAAATTCGCAATTTAATAAACGATTCTGGCCTCCGAATAGCATCGCTGCTTCGCGGCGGCTTCTTCGCCGCGACGGATGTTACGGCGAGACTGGCCGCCATCGACGAAAACCGGCGCGCCATTGATGAATGCGCCGCCATGGGATCGCCCTTGCTTGTCATGGTTTGCGGCGCGGCGCCGGGACAGAGCATTCATGAGGACGTCGATCAAATCCGTGCAGGGCTCGAGGCTGTCCTCCCCCATGCCCGGAGCTGCGGCGTTCGTGTGGGGATTGAGCCTTTGCATCCCGTTTACGCCGACACGCGCTCGGCCATTGCGACAATGAGAATGGCGAACGATCTCTGCGACCAGATCGCCGATACATCCGTTGGTGTAACCGTCGATGTCTATCATGTTTGGTGGGACCCGGATCTGAAGTCCGAAATCGAACGATGCGGTGACGCCGGCCGGCTTTTTTCTTTGCACATCTGCGACTGGAAGACGCCGCTGACAGACGTGCTCAACGATCGGGGGATCATGGGCGAAGGGATCATTGACATTCCAATCATCAGGTCGTGGGTCGAAGCAGCGGGATTCAACGGCCTTATCGAAGTCGAGATCTTTTCGAACCGCTGGTGGGCAACCGACCAGACAGAATTCCTCGACAAAATCGTTCGAGCGTATTCGGAACACGTCTGATCAGCATTTTTATTAATTCGTGACGACAACACCGATCAGATCCATCACGCCAATATCCCAACATTCCACTTCGCTAATGACCACTCAAACTATCGGCATAATCATGAACGGCGTCACGGGACGCATGGGTACGAATCAGCACCTTGCCCGATCCATTCTGGCGATTCGGGATCAAGGCGGCCTCGAAGTTTCTCCAGGCGAGGTCATCATGCCCGAACCCGTGCTGGTCGGCCGCAACGAGTCCAAGTTGGAGGCGCTTGCCGAAAGCCATGGCGTCGCCCGCTACACGACCAGCCTCGATGAGTGCCTGGACGATCCCGATCTGCAGATCTACTTCGACGCTCAGATCACGGATCGCCGCGTCGAAGCAGTGCGACGGGCCATTGACGCGGGAAAGCATATTTACTGCGAGAAACCCACCGCCGCCAACCTTGCCGATGCCCTCGATCTACACCACCGGGCGGTGGCGGCCGGTGTCAAGGCCGGCGTCGTTCAGGATAAGTTGTGGCTTCCCGGACTTCAGAAGCTCCGGCACCTTATCGATGAGGGTTTCTTCGGGAGGATATTCGCCGTACGCGGCGAATTCGGCTATTGGGTGTTCGACGGCCGGGATCAGCCCTGCCAGCGGCCATCATGGAACTATCGCAAGGCCGATGGTGGCGGCATCATTATCGATATGCTGTGCCATTGGCGATACGTGATCGACGACCTCTTCGGCGCCGTCACCGGCCTCTCCTGTATTGCTGCCACACACATCCCGTCCCGTATCGATGAGGCGGGGGCGGAGTACAAGTGTACGGCCGAGGATGCCGCTTATGCGACGTTGACCTGCGATTCTGGTGTCATTTGTCACTTCAACTCTTCATGGTGCGTACGTGTGCGGCGCGACGAGCTCCTGACGATTCAAGTCGACGGTACCGATGGCAGTGCAGTCGCCGGGCTACGGAAATGCCGGATTCAGCCCGCTGCCGGCACGCCGCGACCCGTCTGGAATCCGGACATCGACAGCGCCATCGATTTCTACACCGATTGGGAGGAAGTTGAACCGGACGCCGAATATGACAACGCGTTCAAGGTCCAGTGGGAGTTATTTCTGCGCCACATTATCTGTGACGAGCCGTATCGGTGGGATTTGCTCGCCGGCGCCAAGGGCATCCAACTCGCTGAATGCGGTCTGCAATCGTGGCAGACACGTAACTGGGTGGATGTCGAGGCGCTGGCGGATTGTTAATCCTTCTTTTCCTCGCCTTCCTTGTGGCTTGCATCGATTCGGCGAAACAGCTGTTTCGCCGATACCGCCGACCGTCACCCAGATTGCCATTGCCGTAAAGAGTGCGACGCCGCTGACGAAAACGATCTGCCATAATCCCATCTTCTTCAACAGGGTTTGGGGTATGACACCTGCGGCACGACGATATATGTCAGCCAACTGAACGGTAATGCCGCCGGTCAGGGAACGCTTGAGGAACCATTCGACAATATCGGTGGCGCCATGTTGTGCCGCTGACCTGCTTGGCCCCCGCACAAAGGTCGAGGTTGTTGACGGTGAGACCTATCGCGAGAGCGTTGTGGCCCCGCTTGGTATCGACCTTGTTTCGACCCATGTGCCGCGGCCCGTTGTGACCAATCCCGGCAGCGTTGCCGTCTGTCCCTATGGAAGTGAGATCAACGGATTCATCATTTCCAACCCCGGTCTCAACCTCGCCTTTCCCATCATTGGCGCCAAAGAATACTTCGATGGCCGCGGCCCGTTCCAGGTAAGGGATTGTGAAGTAACCGGATGTGCTACCGGCGTCTTTGTAACCAGTTTCCGATTTGGCGGCGAAACCATAATCGAGGATTTCCTGTTTGTCAATGACCTCTTTGCGGTAACCACGGATGAATTGGCCGGCGGCGACAGTGATAGTAGTTGAGGATGATGGTAGCGGCGGCTCGAGTTGCCCGACGGAGTGCCGAATAAAAGCCCCCAAGAACACGATCTGGATTGTGGAAAATAGATCCAACACCACCATTCAGTGGACCGTGAAGGCCACCGACGCATGGGGCAACGCGTCAACGAAAGAATGCCGCATCAACATCAAACGTCCTATTTATTATGATGACGACAGTGACGACTGACGATGGTGCCGGAACTCAGGCCCCTGCCATTCCCGGGGGCAAGACAACTGAGGAGGCATATCTGAAGCCTGGGGGGTACCGAATCGGTGTCCATCCCACATTCCCAGATCCCTACACAGCAACCATCAGGACTTCCTGCCCGACCTGAACCACGCCGCCATTGACCAGACCGCCGCCGCCGCGCAGGTTTGGCATCAAGGCGGCCATCAGGCTCGGATGCTGTTCATCCATGCGCACACAAGGATTCGTCTCGCTCCGCACCGCCAGAACGCAGTCGCCGATCTTCAAACGCGCGCCGATGAAATTGTCGAATCGGATACCGTCAATAAGTAGATTCGCACGGCGCGCGTGCGATGGCAGGTCGGCCCCGGATTTGATCAGCGCTTCCTCCCACAGCGCCTAACCGAGCAGCGTCACCTGACGCTTGCTTTGCTCGCGAAAATCCCCGCTGATGCCGTCAGCGCAAGTAACCTATGCCAGCAGGCATTCCTCCATTGGCGCGCGGCTTGCCCGGCGCACCGCGATCCCGATCAGTTTTCCGGTGTCTAACATCGAATACGGACTCCTTTGAGGTGAGGAAACAGGGGAAAATAGCGGTATAATGTATTTCGGCGCGATTCCGAAATATAGGGGGGCTCAAACATGCACTACAGGAAAAGATCAGACCAAGACGAGCGCTCAACTTCGCCGATTCGATGCGGCATGGGACCGGTCCGGGGATCCCAGGCGCTTCTCAACGTCCTCTGCCTGCTTCTGATATCCCTCCTGGCGACCGCCGCGGAGTTCCCGCGGCCGGGGCCGTTCGAGGAACTGGTCACAAAAGTTGTGGCCAAGACTATGACGCACCGGCATTATCAACAGCATACACTCGACGACGAAATTTCCCAAGCTGTTTTCGAAGCCTACCTACGGGTCTTGGACTCAGATCGTGTCTACTTCACTAAATCGGACATCGACAGATTCTCCAAGTACCGAAACGTCCTCGATGACCTTCTCCACATGGGCGAGATCGACTTTCCATTCGAAGTCTTCCATTGCTTTCTCGAGCGTCTACGCGAACGAACCGTATACATGGAGACCCGCATCAAAGAGCCGTTCGACTTTACCGCCGATGAAGAGATCCGAATCGACCGGTCCACCGAGCCATGGGCTGAATCCGGTACGCAAATGAATGAAATCTGGCGACGCCGGATCAAGAACGAATGCCTGCGGCGCATTATCCGGCAGGAGCGGCGTCGGCCCTCAGGAACCGCCAACGACAAAGACAATCCGGAGACCTCGAGCGGGCGTGACGCCGAGATGGATAAACAGGACACATCCACGCCGACAACCGTGCCGGACGAGATTGCCGCGGACGTCTTGCGGGGTCAACGCCGGTATTTGCACCGACAGGAGCAGAAAAATACGATGGACGTCCTCGAGCAGTTCCTGTCCACCTTCGCCCGCGTCTTTGACCCGCACTCGACCTATATGGCGCCGGTCACGCGACAGAATTTCGACCTCAACATGAAATTGTCGCTCGAGGGTATCGGCGCCATGCTCGATATACGCGGCAGGCACGTTTCCATCGTCAATGTTATTCCCGGTGGTCCGGCGCGCCGCGACGGGCGGCTCAAAACCGGCGACCGGATCGTCGCCGTGGCACAGGATGGCGAGGATCCGGTGGATGTCGTCGACATGCCGATGCGACGCGTGGTTGGCCTGATACGAGGTCCGAAGGGTACCCGCGTCTTCCTGCACGTCATCGACCGCGACGAGGATTTGGATAGCGACCCAACGATCATCGACATTGTACGGGATACGGTGCGCATTAACCGGAACGAGGCCAAAAGCTGGACACGGAGTCACACGTCACCACCGGTCGCAAGGCCGGTTCGGGACGGCGAACCCTATCCCACCTCACCGGCGGTGAGTAAAAAATCCACCAATCTCACAGATATTTTTGAATTGCCGGAGCCGACAGCTGCGACCCGGGAAGGACCCGAGGTCGCGGCGGCTGCGCGCCCCGATTCCAGTGATTTCCTGGTCGTTTCGCTGCCGGTATTCTACTCCGATTATACTGCCGAAGAGGCCGGCGATCCCGATTACAAGAGTACCACACGAGACGTCCGGCAACTCATCGAGGAACGGGGTGCGGAAAACATCGCCGGCCTTATTCTCGACCTGAGGTCAAATCACGGTGGCAGCATGCAGGAAGCCGTCTCGCTTGTCGGCCTGTTCATTGCCGCCGGCCCGGTTGTGCAGGTGCTGAACCCGAAAGTTCGGCCGAAGGTGCATCGGGACGACGACGGCGTCGTCCATTATGCTGGACCGTTGTTGGTCCTCGTCAATAGTCACAGTGCGTCCTCATCGGAAATCGTGGCCGGCGCCGTCCAGGATTATCATCGTGGAATCATCGTCGGTGAGCGATCGACACACGGCAAAGGAACGGTCCAGACTATTTCGCCCATTGCCAAAATCGTTCGCACGCTGCCGGCGTTCAGAAAGCAGGATCCCGGCACCCTGAAATTCACCATCGGCAAATTCTACCGTGTTACCGGCGAGTCCACGCAGCTGAAAGGGGTGACGCCCGATATCGTGCTGCCATCGTATCGCGATCATCAAGACATCGGCGAAGCGTTCTTATCGCACGCACTACCGTTTGACACCATTGCCCCGGTCCCCGCCGATTGTGACGTGGATGTCCGTCCGTTTATACCCACTATCCAGAAGCGTTGCCGGGAGCGGCTGAAGAAAGACCAGCGGTACGTCCAATTGCAGCGCGATATCGAGCGCTTCGGTGAGCGACAGGAAAAGACGCATGTGCCGCTCGAGATCGGTAAACGGCGGGAGTACATGGATGACACCGAGAAATGGAATCGAACGATTCGGCGCAGTACCAGTGCTGAACGGAGTCACGGGGACGACGACCTCGTCATGAACCAGGCTATGTGGATTCTGCACGACCTTATCACACTACACAATAGCGGCATTGATGCCCTCGGGGACCCATCGGAGGTGGTGGAGTAGGTACGCCTGCAGTGTCAAACCGCAATGAACGTATGCCGCTTCCCCTCCCACTCTCTACTCTCATTCTGTCCACATACCCTCCTGCGCGTTCCTCTGACTTCCGGCCCCTGCGCGTCTCAGAATTCTTCCACACAACTTAGGGTCGGAGAGAATACCCCCCAACTTAAGCGGCGAAAAATAACATTCGCACTGCCGCTACTCGTAATCGACCGATTCGTAATCGATCCATTCGAATTCGGCGGCATAGACAGGCGCACTGATATTGGGA
>CAUZRT010000027.1:0-17570 GCA_963582235.1 Lentisphaeria bacterium | reverse complement strand
TTTCCAGAACTCCTCGCCCATCCCGGCGCCGATCCAGAACCCCATAAAACTTTGGAAGCGGTCGCGGGCGAAGGCAAAGAACTCAGTTTTTTTGCTTAGAAAGAGATTGCAAAGCAGCGATGGCACCGTCGAAACGGCACCGGCAATTACAAACGCACAGATCAGCCGGTACGGCGGCGCCGTCCAATAATATTTGGTCTTGACCATCCAGACAAAGATGAGGATGCATGACCAGGAGCAGAGCAGAAAAAGAATCATTTTCGAACGGTACCTGAACGCCGAATTCACCGCAGCCGTGCCAGATCAGTTTCGTTCAACCACTCGTGGATCTTCAGCTTGGTCGCGATATCCATGTCTTCGTGTAATGCCCTATTATAGCAGGCACGCGCGGCGGCATAATCCATAACCAGTTGGCGCATCCGGCCGCGAATCACGGTAAGCATGTAGACCGATGGATAAATCTCCTCAAAGTCCTGGATGTCAGGTATGTAAGTTTCTACAAACATCCACTCCGGGAACTTCGATTTCACCTTGTCCAGCATCCCGAAAACCGTCGGGTTATGGCCATCGATTGCATAGGTAATCATCAACGCCAGAAAAATGTTGCCCTTAACCCGTCCGTTGGCGGGCCATGAATGGTAGGCTTCCTCGAGATAGCCGCGGGCTTTCTCGGCATCGCCGGACAGCAGGCAGACGATGCCGGCATTACCTTTCTCCTCGAAGTCGCGCAGCCCGTGCCCGACCAGATAGAGCGACGTCTTTTTCAGCTCCGGCAGGGTCACCGCGCGATCCTTGTCCTCCTGATACCTGAGCCGCAGCAGCTCCGCTTGAAAGCGCCTCTCTTCGAAAACGCGAAAAGAACCGTGTGATGCAGTGTTCTTGACGGCCGTCCACGCCTCCCGTTCGGTGGTGCCAAAGCGGTCGAGAAGAATCAGTTGGGCGAGCGCCGTTTCCCGCAGGGATAATTGGTCCACATCCATCATCCCTCCACTTCTGCCGACCGCCACGTTGGTGACGCCGACAACCTGCCGAACCCGCGAACCGCGCCGAAAGCTGAACCGGTCGTGGCTGAACAGGCGTTGCCAGAACGACGGCTGTTCGTTTGTCTGGTTCTGCATGCTCAGGAGAACGTCAAAGATGGTGATCTCCCGGGGGAAAAAATGCCACGCCAGTGTCAGAAGAATCGAGAGCGCACTTGCTGCGATCAGGAGAAACCGAACGAAGTATTCTATGCGATTACGGTTCATTGGGCTTTGATGGTGGTTAGCTTCTCGTCGTATTCACCCACGGAGTAGATCACATCGTAACGTGTCCCCTGCGGGGCGTCGCCGGGCAAATCCGGGTGCAGTTCCCAACCGACTTCGATGCCCTTCTCATGCAGAAACTCGCGAATCTCACGAAACTCCTCGAAGGAGTCCGGCCAGGTATGGAAAGAGTAAAAGAACTTCTCGGCCGGATACTCCTCGAGGATCGACTCGAGTGTGGTTACCAGCAGTTTCTTGTTCCGCAGATCAACGCCGCCTTCGGGAAGGATGCGGTACTGAAATCGAAAACCAGTAAACGTGGGCGTCAGTTCCACACGCGCTTCGACGCCGTTCTTTACCAGATCGATCCATTGCACCGTTTCACCTTTCTCGGTCTTCCGACTGATTTCCTCGAGCGCTTCCTTTTCGGGCAGCTGGTACAAGCGCTCGCCCTTCAGGCACAGCGTCAACGAGCGCTTATCGGGTATGTACGGAAAGGGAAAGGAAATCGGCTTCGCCGCCGTCATGGCGACGAGATCGGTAGTGTCCTGTTGCCGAACCAGAATGGCGACGCAGGCAAGAAGAATCATCATACCGGCGACATTCGATATGATGTCCACGAGCGCACTTAGATCGATTTCATTTCGGTGACGACGCATCGTAGTGAATGACTTCGTTTTCCATAATCGGCAATTTTCCGACGCGCAGCGGCAACTCAAACTGCGAGATGATGATTCGTACCAGAGTCGCGGCATCGACACCGTCAGGCTCGACCCACAGAATCAATGTATTCTGACGCCGGGAAAAGCTCAGCCGGCGGTTCTCCCGGACCTTGTTCTGTAGATGCCCGAGTAGGCCAGGCTCGGGGAATTGCGGTTCGGTGGCGGGCGCCTCGAGATTGCGGACCAGAAACAGCAGTTCCAGCATCTGGGTTTCCTTCCAGATGCCGTCGGCCGTCAGCCACTTCACGCCGTCATCGGTGCAGCGAATGTGGAACGGCGTGAAATTTGTCGGGATGCCGACAAGTTCGACCGAGTGTTGACCCTGCTTCTTGCTTTCAAACTCCCGGACCGAGAGCCCTAGGGTGACCAGGGCCATTACGCTCATCAGGCCAAGCATGATAGAGAGGAACGGGAGGACGGGCAATTGAAACAGACCGCCCGCGTTTCCCTTACGTCGGCGACCGGTTATTTTCATCGGATTCGTCCCTGGTTGTCTGTGCCGGCGTCTCGGTGGCCGGAACGGAAGCGGCATCGGGGACTGAATCCACAGCCGTCGGTTGTGAGGCCCCCGCAAATTTCAAAACGCTGGGCGGCAACGTATCGATAACCGCCGGAAATTCCGGTTGCGGAGCCGGAGCCGGTGCCGGCGTGGCTTCAACGTCTACGTTTTGCGGAACCGCCGGCGCTGGCGGCCCGACTTCAACGGCTACGCTTTGCGGAACCGCCGGCGCTGGCGGCCCGGCGTCAACCGGCGCGCTTTCGGTTTCACCGACGTGGTAGAGGGTATAGGTGGCAAGCTGCAGGAAGTACGTGTCAAGCCGCTCGAGCAGTGATTGCGATCGTCGCCGTAATGCCGTCGCTACCGCCAGCAACGGGATGACCGTTGCCAGGCCAACGAGAGTCGTGTGAAAGGCGATGCCGAGACCCTCTGCGGTGGCCGTCAAGCCCGCCGTAAAGCTGAGGTCCGTGTTCGTGGATCCGACAACTGCGGAAAACGACTTCAGCGCCTGCGTCATGCCGTAGACCGTGCCGAGAAATCCGACCGTCGGCAGCAGCCAGATCAGAAATTGCGTTGTCGACAAGGAGCTGTCCAGAGATTCCCAATCCGTATCGGCATGTTGACGCACGGCCTCAACCACACCGTCGCGGGCATCGCTGCCAGCCTGTTCGGCCTGCAGAAGCAGCCGTAGTCGATTGTAGGCGATCAAGGTGTTGAACGACCCTGCCCCGGTAGCGTGGAGGCTCTGGCGCGCAACTTCCAATGTCTTCGGGCCGATCGGATCGGCCCGTGCGCACATCTGCCGAATGATCTGAAAGGCTGCAATCTGACGCGAACTCACGCGCCACCGGAACGACAGGACGACAAGCCCGTAAATGGCCAGCGCCAGGATTGTCTGCGAGATCGGATCACCCAGCACATGGTTGCTGGATGCCACCGGTATGGAAAAGATCGCTTCGACGCCCCACAGGCCGATGTTGATCAGCAGCCAGAGGAACAGCGATATCGGAATGGCCAGCAGGTTGTGATCGCTCTTCCAGGGGCCGCCGTCAACGATAAAGGCGCGGCACACCGGACACCTGACAAAATCTTGTTGATGACTTGTGCCGCATTCCGGGCAAATACAGACCGAGTTCATGGGTTGCTATCGGTATAGCTTGGTTGTTCGCCGTTTTCTAGTGGGTATACGAAATTATTTGCCAATTGCAACCGGCCGCCGGTTGTTGTCGCACGGATCGTCGTTTATTAATATACGACAACGATTTTGACCAAAATTTGCCTGCTCACAGACCCGTTCTTAATATTACCCAGACACGCGGATTAAACAACACCCGATGTTGATCATCGGTTCAACGACCGGAGCCGTTATGCGCTCGCGCATTCCCACACCCTGATGCGCTGTAATCCTCCCTCCCAACCGACACTGGCCGTTGCCTGCGGGGGCACTGGCGGGCACTTCTATCCCGGCTTGACCATCGCTCGCGAGTTTGTGCGTCAGGGCGGGCGGGCGGTTCTGTTTATCGCCGGGCCGCATTGCGACGAACAGGTTCGGATTGCAACCGCCGGCGGATTGATGGCCGTACCGGTCCGGGCCGTCCGCGTGCCGCCGTCCCGGCTGCTGTTCCCGGGTCTGGCTTTGGGCGTCGCCCGTGCCGTATGGCAAAGCTGCGTCATGGTGCGGCGACATGGTGTCGATGTCGCACTGGTCATGGGGAGTTTTGCAGGTGTTCCCCTTGGACTGGCCGCGGTCCTGGCGCGCAAGCCATTGCTCATCCATGAGGGGAATGCCGTTCTCGGCCGCGCCAATCGGATGCTGAGCCGATGGGCACGGGTGCTGGCCCTTTCTTTTCCATTGGAGAACGGCGAACCGACGGCGGCCGAACAGACGTTGACCGGCATGCCGCTGCGCGAGGCCGTGCTTGCCGCCGGCCGCCGCGAAACCGCTGCGGCGGAGCGCCGCGAGATCTGCAATGATTTGGGTCTGGATTCGGAGCGCCCTATCCTCCTGGTCTTCGGCGGCAGCCAGGGCGCCCGCGCCATCAATGACATCATTGCGGATGCCCTGCCGGCGATTGCCCATGATGGGGACGGAGTTCAGCTTATTCATCTCACCGGCACTGCCGGCAACGCCGGCCCCGCGGACCAGTACCGCGAGGCCGGTGTTCGTGCCCATGTTGCAGACTTCGACAGCCGCATCGAACGCTTGCTGCAGATTGCGGATTTCTGCATCTGTCGGGCCGGCGGTTCGACGATCGCGGAACTGGCTCTCTTCGGCACACCCGCCATCTTCATCCCGCTGGCGGCGGCAACGGACAATCATCAGCGGGCCAATGCGCTCGTCGCCGTCGAGGCCAAAGGCGGCCGGGTGCTCGAGGAAAGGGACTGCACCGCCGGGCGGATTTCTGAGCTGGTCGAGAATTGGCTCGATCATCCGGTCGAGCGAAAAGCGGCGGGGCAGAACATGCGTCGGATCGCCCACCCGAATGCAGCGAAAGATGTCGTGGCGCTGATTTTCGAGCAGTGTGCGAGGGTGGGATTCCGGTAGTCGAGCGAGGAAAACAAGCTTCAGCTTGATAGGATAGATACATGTGCAGAGCGCGACAGACGAACCCATCCGTTCATTCCGCACCGTTCGCCTGTTGCGTTGCAGCATTGTCTGCCTTTCGCTCGACACCGTCGATCCGGACCTTTCCTCGATCCGCCACTATTTCCCTGGCTCCGCAGAAACTCGGCAGCCGGACGCCTTGTAGCCGCGCCACTGTGTTGGCGCTGTTGCATTCGCAGACGTATCTGCCAAACGGAATGGTTTATGACTGCCCGAGCAGTCGGGTGGTGAGCACCATCGCCATCAACGGCGGCGCCACGTTCTCGGGAGTTGGCGGGCCCGCCAACTCCGGGGACTACGATTTTGACTACATTGTCGGTTGCGATACCCATGATGTAACCGGGGGCGGCTTCAGGTTGCCGCTCAAGGCCAACAACCTCGACGCGCAGTCGATTGTATGTCTTACGGACAAGTATTACGAGGATTACATCGTGCTCAGAGGCAACTCGCCGAACCATGAACAGACGTGGAGCAACGAGGCGTTCGCGGACGGTCACGTCCGCGAACGGATAGAGCCAATTCCGAACACTCCTAACCCCTACGGTTCTATTGACTCGCCGTGATGCGTGATGCGTGATGCGTGATGCGTGATGCGTGATGCGTGATGCGGAAATCCGCCTCAGCCGGAAAACGTAACGGCGCACACGGCCGGAATCCAGTCAGGAGGGGGATTGCCACTCGAGTCGGGCGCGGGCACTCAAGCAAGTCCCTGTGCCGGTGGTCTATCGCAAACTTGATTAGCTAATCTGCTCCGGTTATTAGTAACACTGATAGCAGGCCCGTGAAAGCATCGTTCATGTCATGTGAGCGCACACCGCGCCTCTATGCCGCGCATAACGTCTCACACCCTGCATGGCGAGCTCCCGATCAGATAGAAAAAGCGGGGTACCGCGCGGTCACTTCACGAATCACGAATCACGAACCACGTTTTTCGCCTGGGGCGGATTTCCGCTTCACTCCAATACGTATCACGCCTTATGAAATCGAGTGACTTTCTGGATCGTCTTATTGAGCGTCTGGACCGCCTCGATCCCACGAGTGTACAGGGTTATATCCTGAAACTGGTCAGGGAAAAGGGTCTGCTGGAGACGGTTTTTCAGACATTACGTGAGGGCGTGATCATAATCGACCGGGAACTGAAGGTACACTACGTCAACAACGCGGCGATTCAGTTGCTGGGGCTGCCGGCGGATATTCGGGATGACGAAAACGTTGGCATCAAACGATACCTTCGGGATCTGGAGTGGGACCGGCTGATGTCGGAGGATCCTGAAGAGTGGGAACGTGCCTCGCGACAGGAAATCGAAGTTTTCTATCCGGAACATCGCTATCTGCAGTTTTACCTTCTACCATATAAGAATGAGCAGGAGGTCGGGGACGCCGAACTGAGCATGGCGACCATCATCCTTCATGACGTTACGGAGCAGCGCACATCCACAGAGTCGGCCATCGAGTCGGAGAGAATTCATGCCATCACCCTGCTGGCCGGCGCCGTTGCGCACGAAATCGGCAATCCCCTGAACACCCTGAAGATTCACCTGCAGCTCCTCGACCGACATATCGGACAACTCGGGGAAAACGACAACGGCGACGCCGGCGAACTCGTCAAGGTCGCAATGCAGGAGGTGAATCGCCTCGACACCGTTATCAATCAGTTCCTGAAAGCCATTCGACCGACGGAAGCGCAGCTGAAACGGGTGGCGCTCAAGGATATCATCAAGAAGACCTTGAGTTTTATGAAGCACGAGGTCGAAGACCGACGCATCGCCGTCGAGTGTGAATGGCCCGCGGATGTTCCCGCTATTCTCGGTGATCCGACGCAGCTGCAGCAGGCCTTCTACAACATCATTAGCAACGCGATTCAGGCCATGCAGGACGGTGGTACCCTGAATATCCGGCTGGCACCGAAAGCGGATGCGATTGTCGTAACCTTTGCCGACACGGGAAAGGGTATCGCAGCGGAGCAGTTGAGTGATGTATTCAATCCCTATTTTACAACCCGCAAAGACGGGACCGGTCTCGGTCTGGTCATCGTTGAGCGGATCATCCGCGAGCACGGCGCTGAGCTCGGGGTAGAAAGCGATGTCGGCCGCGGCACGGTGTTCACGATCCGATTTCCGATCTGGCGGAAACGAACGCGCTTGCTGACCTCGAGCGGGCAGGATGGGAATGGGGAAAGGGCAAAGGAGAGTGGGTGATGGTCATGAGCGAGAAGAAATCGAAAATCCTGATTATCGACGACGAGCGCAATACGCGCGAAGGGCTCGAACGCGCCTTGAAAGCGGAATACGATATCGTGCTTGCTGAAGACGCGGAAAAAGGCCTGGACCAAATCACGGCCGATAATTTCGACATCGTGCTCACCGATTTGCGGATGCCGGGACTCGACGGCCTCAGCCTCATAAAGCGGGTGAAAGCGATGGAGAATCCGCCGGATTGCATCATGCTGACAGCGTTCGGGACCGTCGAGAACGCCGTCGAGGCCATGAAGTCCGGCGCTTACGACTACCTGACGAAGCCGATCAACCTCGACAATCTCGAGCTGCTGCTCAAGCGCGCCCTCGAGTCGCGCCGGTTGAAACGTGAGAACACTGAGTTGCGATCGGGTCTCGCCGCCACGTACTCGTTCAAAAACATGATCGGCAAGTCGGCGGCCATGCATCAGATATTCGACACGCTCCATCAAATTGCACCGGCGCGGTCGACCGTTCTCCTTACCGGCGATAGCGGCACCGGCAAGGAACTCGCGGCACGGGCGTTGCACCAGCAGAGCAATCGTGCGGACAATCCCTTCATCACCGTGCACTGTGCGGCACTTTCAACCAACCTCCTCGAGAGCGAGCTTTTCGGCCACGAAAAAGGCGCCTTCACCGGCGCCTACGAACGGCGCATCGGACGTTTCGAGGCGGCCGACGGCGGCACGATTTTTCTTGATGAAATCGGTGAGATTGAGCCGCAGGTCCAAGTCACACTGCTGCGCATTCTCGAGACGCGCACCTTTGAGCGTGTCGGAGGTACTGTAACCATTGAGAGCGATGTCCGCTTGATTGCGGCGACCAACTGCGACCTGAAGAAGCAGGTCGATGAGAGGAAGTTTCGCGAAGATCTCTATTACCGGCTCGACGTGCTGCACATTCACATGCCGTCATTGCGCGGACGGCGCGAGGACATTCCACTTCTGCTCAAGCACTATCTGGATGAATTCAATGCGGAGAACGCCAAGGAGATCCAGGGTTTTGTCCCGGAAGCGGTCAACGTCCTCAGTCAATATCACTGGCCCGGCAATGTCCGCGAACTCCGCAATTGCGTCGAGCGCATGGTCGTCATGACACAAAACGAAACACTGGCCGTCGAGGACATTCCGGGGACGATCCGGATCGCTGTCGCCGGCGATGAGGGTACCGGCTTGACCGGGATCGTCGGTACCGATTCGCTTGACATGGAAGCCAATGAGCGGAGTCTTATTCTCAAAGCGCTGAAGGATTGCGACGGCAACCGCAGTGCCGCTGCCCGCAAGCTCGGTATCAGCCGGCGAACGTTGCACCGAAAGCTGAATCAATACAAATTGCGCGAAATGTGAAACGTGAGACGTGTTGCCACTTGCGTACCGGGGGAAGCTTATTCGGTACTTCTTCAGCGTACATTTCGGCATAAGACGGTCCGGTACGTTGGCCCTTGTTGTCGTGGGTGTCGCAGTCCCGCATGCGGGACTGCGACACCCAGACGCGCGATGGCTGCCCGTTTCCACGCTATACAGGTAACGGCTACGGGCTCAGAGTTTCGGTCGATGTCCCGATGATAAGTAGGTAGGGTACTCAGATTGCTGCTGGACACCGGCCGGCATGTCGCGCGGAAGTCATCGCCAATTGAACCATGGACGACCACACATTTCAGGTCCTCGAATATCACCGCTTCCTGGATTTTGTCGCCCGCTACGCCTGTTCGGAGCCCGGCAAGGATTTGATTCGGGCACTGCGACCGCACCCTGCAGCCGACGCCGCGCTCGAACACAGAGATCTGCTTGCCGACTTCATCGTCCTGCGCCGACAGGGAACGAGCCTACCGCATGCAGCGTTCGAGTCGCCGCTCGACATCCTCTTTCGTGCACGGCCCGCCGACGCGATACTGCCTGAGGAAGACCTCCAGGCGGTCGGGACCTTCCTCGGCCACTGCGAACAAATCCATCGTTTTCTCAGCGCCGCGACATCCGAGACGTCGTCCACTCCGGGGGAACTCGGGCGTGCCATCAGCCCGTGCCCGGAGTTGCGAGGAGCGCTGGATCGGGTTTTCAATGTTCAGGGTGAGATTCGGGACGACGCCAGCCCGCAGCTCCGCGAACTGAGCCGTCGATCGCGTCAGCTCGAAAACCGAATCAAGCGCGGCCTCGACGCCATACTTCGCGACACCGGCCTGGCCGATGCCGTGCAGGAGCAGTTCGTTGCCATTCGCAGCCATCGTTACGTCATTCCGGTTCGCCGCGAATTAAAGAGTCGTATCAAGGGCGTGGTGCACGACCAGTCGAACAGCGGCCAGACGTTGTTCATCGAGCCGGCCGTCGTGCTCGAAGAGGGGAACGAACTGGCGGCTGCGCGGCTGGAGATTAACGATGAGATCAGGAGAATCCTGGCCGCCCTGACAGAGCGTGTGCGATCGCACACCGAGGAGCTGAGTGCGAGCTGCGCCGGTTTGTGCCGCTACGATTTCGCCTTCGCCATCAGTGACTGGGCGGTCGATTACAGCTGCGGTTTCGCAAAGACGGGTGAGACGCTGGCGTTGATCAAAGCGCGTCATCCCCTGCTCCATTGCCAGTTCCGCAACGAAGGCAGGGAAGAGCGGCTCGTGCCTCTGGACTTGAGGATGGCGCCGGACCGGCGAATTATTGTGATAACCGGTTCCAATACGGGCGGCAAGACTGTGATTCTCAAGACCATCGGCCTCCTGGCGCTAATCGCTCAGTGCGGGTTGCCGGTACCGGCCGATGCCGGCACAAGTATGCCGTTCAACACCGCAATCGTTGCCGATATCGGTGACGAGCAGTCCATCGAACAGAGCTTGAGTACCTTCAGCGGGCATATGAAGCAAATCGGCTCGATGCTGACGATCGCCCAACGCCGGCAATCACTGGTCCTGATGGACGAACTCGGTGCCGGGACGGACCCCATCGAGGGTGGGGCGCTGGCCTGTGCCGTACTTGAGTATTTGACGGGCGCGGAGGCGCTGGTGTTCGCCACCACCCACTTGAGCATGGTCAAGGCGTTCGTCCATGATCATCCGCTCATGGACAATGCGTCGGTGCGGTTCAATCGCGAGACCCTGGAGCCTGAGTACGTGCTCCAGATCGGGCGTCCGGGAGCCAGCCATGCCCTGGCGATTGCCGAACGCCTGCGGATTCCGCAAGCGGTCCTCGAGCAGGCGCGAAAGTTGATCGACAGTGATCAGCTGCAGTTGGACGAGATACTCGCCCAGATGGATGCCGATCAACGCCGACTCAGTGAGGCCGCGGCCACCGCCGCCGACACCCGGGAGTTGATGCGGAACGAGCGGCAGGAACTGAAGTCGGAACTGGCCGCCCTGTGCAAGGATCGGCGCCGGCTTCTGAATGTGGCGCAGAAGGAAGCTGCCGCCTTGGTCGAGAATGCGCGCCGGCAGATGGAGCATGTCTTACAGGATGCCGCGCAGATCAGCGAACCCGAGCGCGCCCGGGACCTGCGCCGGCGCGTTGACAAGAAGCAGCGGTTATTGCAGAAGGGCCGCCGGGAAACCGATCCGCGCGCGCAGCATCCGCTGCCGCAGGATCAGCTTAGCGAGGGCGGCGAGGTCTGGGTCGAAGTGCTGCAGCAGAACGCCATGCTGGTGATGTTGAATACCGATCGCAGCCGGGCGACCGTCGAGGCCGGCGGCAAGCGGTTCGAGGTCGCTGTCCGACAACTTGGTCGGCCCCGAGAAGACAGTCCCGGCACCCCCCCGCCTCGTATCGAGCCGCGTCATATTGCTCCGCAGCAAGCGGCCAGTGAACTGAATCTTGTTGGCTTTCGCGTCGACAAGGCGCTGCCGCGACTGGAGCGATTCATCAACGACGGGATGTTGGCCGGGCTGCTGCAAATGCGCGTCATCCACGGCTTCGGTACGGGTCGGCTGCGGCAGGCGATCCATGAGTTTCTCGACGACTACCCCGGCATCGGCGGCTACCGTCTCGGCGAGTTGGGCAAAGATGAAGGCGGCGAGGGCGTGACCTGGATCACACTTTAGCAGGATAATGGAGTCGGGGTGTTGAGGGTGGAATTGAATGTCATCAGCGCCTCTATTCATCGCGCGCCTGCGGCGCGCGAGGTTTTTCAACGATGCGCGCAGCAGTCTGACAACGGCATCCGTCCGTGCATTTTCAGATGCTCGGACGTGAAGTCTGCGGCGCAGTATGCGTGCCCGGTTTGCCAGGAAACGGGAATGGATGATGGCTGATGGTCAAAAGTGGAATGACGAATCAACCGGTCGCACCTGATCACAATCGATATAGGGAAGTAATGAGAGTGGCTGCAAGAACTCCGGGAACAGCTGGCCAGTGCATCCCCATCTCATGGATGCGGCAGTCGTTCTCCGAAGATGGCAGTTCCAATGCGGACCATGGTGGCGCCTTCTTCGATGGCGATGGCGTAGTCGCCGGACATGCCCATGGACAGTTCCGGGATCGCGATCCGGTGTTTCTGTTCCATGCCGTCTCGAAACCGGCGAAGGGTGGCGAAAACGGCGTGCAGACGTTCGCCAGGCGCCTGATAGGGCGCCATGGTCATGAAGCCCAGACATGTTATATTCGGCAAGACGATGGCGGCGGACAGAAGATCCTCGAGCGTGTCGAAGCCGGCGCCGGATTTTGTCGCTTCCTCGGAGACGTTGGCCTGCAGCAGGATGTGCTGGCATGTGTGCTGTGCGGCGGCGGCGCTGTCGACCTTTTTCATCAACTCGAGGGAATCAACGGAATGGATCAGGCCGCTGAGGCGCACCGCCTCTTTCGCTTTGTTGCGCTGCAAGTGCCCGATCATATGCCAGTCGACGTCAGCGGGCAGGGCATCGGCCTTGATTGCCAGTTCCTGAACGCGATTCTCGCCAAAACAGAGATGCCCGGCCTCGTATGCCATGTAAACGCGGGCGGCATCGACCGTCTTGCTCACGGCAATGAGCTTGACGGCTGCCGGATCGCGGTCGCTGCGTTCGGCAGCAGCAGCGATGTCGGCTTTGACATGCTCCAGTCGATGGATGATATTATCGGGTTCCAACATTTTCGTCAGCCCTGTGCAAGGTTCAGATTGCCGTCTGTAAGTCCGTTGTGGGGTTGGGGGAATTACTCACGTCGGGGATATTATACTCCCGTCGCGTTTCGCTTACGACCGTAAACGGTATGCAGGCGCCGCCGACCGGCGAAACCCCCGAAAGGCACTGTCTGATGGCGCACGACAATCTCATGGAATCGAGCGATCGTTATTATCCCCGGGCGCGGCGTGCCAGAACCTGGGAGAGGCGGGGTCGGGGCCGAATCGTGCGCCGGCGGGAGGAGGCGATGATCGATTTTTTCGGCGAAGAACTTGCCGGACTCGAGATCGAGTCAAAGCAACCGCGGACTCAGGAGCTCGGGGAACTGCTCGACGGCGTCGTCGAAGGCCTGTCGGGCGACGAACGGACGTTTTTGCGCACGCTCATCGATGCCTGGCCGGAGATCACGGGGGGCGATGTCGCGCAGCAGGCATCGCCGCGAACGCTTCGCGACGGCGTGCTGTACGTCGAGGTTTACAACGCCGCCTGGCGATATCATCTGGCGAGTTATTCCGTTAAACGGCAGATTCTCGAGAAGATTGCGAAATTTAGCCAGGGCGCCGTTCACGACGTTGTGTTTCGCGTCGGTGGAGCCACCATGCGGGGGTGAGAACGAAGAGGCCGCGAGACTGTGAGTATCGAAGCAATCCAAGCCGCAATCCGGGACGTACCGAATTTCCCCAAAGAGGGAATTGTCTTCAAGGATATTTCACCGATCATTCAGTCGCCGGAGCTTTTCCGCGAGGTGATCGACATCATCGGCGGCCGCTACTCCGCCGCGCACATTGATTCGCTGGTCATTATTGACGCTCGCGGATTCATTTTCGGCTCGGCGCTGGCGTACAAGATGGGATGCGGAATGTCTCTCATACGAAAACGGGGGAAGCTACCGTGGATAACCGAATCCGTCGCGTATGAACTGGAATACGGTACGGCGGAAATGGAGATTCACGTCGATGCCGTGCATTCAGGGGATACCGTCTTGATCGTCGACGATCTGCTGGCGACGGGCGGCACGGCCCGGGCGGCCATCGATCTGGTGCGTAAGATCGGCGGCAAGGTCGTGGCCGCTGAGTTTGTCATCGAGTTGAAGTTTTTGCAGGGACGCAGGCGGCTGCCGGACTGTGAAGTCAATGCACTCATCTCGTTTGACTAGGGGCTCGCGGCACTAATTAGGTGGGGACGGTAGAGGGTGGAAGGCCAAAATCCGTCCACGTATATCGCATGCTCACGGTCATCGCCTCTGCAAATATTGGTTTGGTCGCTGGAGTTTGGTAAGACCCTCCACCCTCCACTAGTTACGGTCTCGCGGCATGTTGGCGAGACACGGACGGTTTGGTGCGATCATAGACTCGAAACGTGAACGAATATGGATTCTCGTCATCGGCTTCGTGGTTCTCTTCCCGAGTCATTTCCCAGTCGCCCGGATCAAATTGCGGAAACCAGGTGTCCCCTGCCACACAGGCGTGGACATGCGTCAGATACATCCGGTCGGCAATTGGCAGCGCCTCTCGATAGATACGCTCCCCACCGATAACGAACACCTCTTCCTGCCCCGTTGATCCTGCGAGAGCGCCGTCCAGCGAATTCGCTACCATTACGCCCTCCGGCGCGTAGGAAGTGTTTGATGTGACGATGATCGATGCCCGGTTCGGCAGCGGCTTCCTCAGCGCTTCAAAGGTCTTCCGCCCCATGATGATCGTATGGCCGGTGGTCAAGCGCTTGAACGACTTCATATCCGCCGGCAATCGCCATGGCAGGCGGTTGTTCCTGCCGATGACATTGTTGTCGCTCAGCGCCGCAATGATCGAGATACGCATGTGGATGACCTCAAACCGACACTATCGCCTTGATATGTGGATGGGCGTCGTAATTCTCTAGCTGGAAGTCTGCAAAGCGAAAACCGAAAATGGACGTGACATCCGGATTCAGAGTCATCCGCGGCAGCGGCTTCGGCGTTCGCGTCAGCTGTTCCTGTGCCTGGTCCAAATGGTTCAAGTATAGATGCGCATCGCCGAACGTGTGAATGAATTCACCCGGTCTCAATCCGGTGACCTGGGCGACCATCAATGTCAACAGGGAATAGGATCCGATGTTGAACGGCACACCGAGAAACAGGTCCGCACTTCGCTGGTAAAGTTGACAGGACAGCCGGTCGTCCGCGACGTAGAACTGAAAGAGCAGGTGGCAGGGCGCCAGCGCCATCCGCGGCAGGTCGCCGACATTCCATGCACTGACGATCAGCCGCCGCGAATTCGGATCGGCGCCGATATCCGCGACAAGCCGTTCGATCTGATCGATTTGCCCGCCGTCAGGCGACGGCCAGCATCGCCATTGATGGCCATAAACCGGACCCAGATTGCCGTTCTCGTCGGCCCATTCATTCCAGATGCGGACGCCGTTCTCGTTCAAATAGCCAACGTTTGTGTCACCTTTGATAAACCAGAGTAGTTCATGAATAATGGATTTGACGTGGAGCTTCTTTGTCGTCACCAGCGGGAATCCATCGGCGAGGTTAAAACGCAACTGTTCCCCGAACGAGCTCAGGGTACCCGTCCCGGTTCTGTCCGTCTTGCGGCAGCCGTTGTTCAACACATGCTGTAGGAGATCCAGGTATTGGCGCATGGCATCATTTCGCTTTGCTGCTTTGGGGTACGATGGTCTCGAACTTCGAACCTCCTTTGGTGCCGGGAGTGCTGTTGCCCGGCGCGTCGAAGGCAGTTCCGTTCTGGATACGGCGCTTGAGAAGGACGCGATCTTCGATCTTGCGTCGTGACGGGTCCGGGATGTTACACTCCGTGGCAATTCGGTTCAGGTTGGCCCGCTGGTCATTACTGGGTCCGCCTGTATCAAGACAATCATTGAAGCGCGTCTCGTATTCGAACATGTGTTTGAGCAGCGGTAAGCCGAGATCCTGTCGCACCCTTTCCTCGGCACCCCTGCCCTCGACCTCGCTGAGTCCCAGTCGCTCCGCCCGGCGCGTCAACTCGCGCCTTTCGGCCGCCGAGAGAACACCGTCAACCAGAAATAAGCGCAGGACGTCCTCGTACATTTGCCGGTATTTCTGGGTACGCGGCGGTGGCGCGATGACCGGCGGGTTCGCTTCGGCGCGGCCGTTGACATCGCTAATTTCGTTGATTGTTGCGTCAACGGCGATGATCGCCGACTTGGCGTCCGGGAATCGTTGATCCGGGTCCTTGTGTGTCAGCTTTTCGAAGAGTTCGCGAACCGTTGGGGAGATATCCGGTACGAGGTTTTCCAAGGGTTCGGGATCCGATTCATCAACAATCTTTGCCAGTTTGCTGAATCGGCGAATGCCTTTGAAATTGTACATCTTGCGCCCGCAGAGCATCTCGTAGAATATGGTCCCCGCGGAATAGAGATCGGCGCGCGCGTCGACCCGGCTGCGGCTGTCCATTTGCTCCGGGGCCATGTAATGCGGGGTGCCGGCAGGCATCAAATCTTCGCCGCCGGTGGTATCGATCCCGCCGAATTGTGCCGGATAGTGGGCAATGCCGAAGTCCGAAATCTTGGGCACACCTTTTTGATCGAAAAGGATGTTGCGGGGCTTGACGTCGCGATGCACGACGCCCATCTGATGGGCAGCGTCGAGGCCGTTGAGAATGTCACGCAGATTATTGAGCGCCACTTCTTCGGTCAGCGTTCCGGCTTCCGCCTGCAAAGTCGCCAGATTGCCGCCGCCGAGAAACTCCATGATTATGCAGGTAGCCGGACCGACGATTTCGACGTTGTAGATGGTGACAATATTCGGATGATCGATCTGCCCGGCAATGCGTGCCTCCTGCAGGAATCGGCTGTGGACCTCCGTGTCTTCCTGATATTTCTTAAACAGCTGTTTCACCGCGATCAACCGACCGATCTGCAGATCACGGGCCAGAAACACAACGCCAAAGGCGCCCTTCCCCAAAACGCGCTTTATGTCATACCGGTCGTTGAGCGGCTGCGGCAGTTTAGAAATACTGGACGTTTCCGGAAATCGGATCACTGCCGTATCGTTGACCCGACTGCCCTTGCGGTCCCAGTCGGCGTTGCTGAGACCGAGGAGGTTCAGCAATCGCTGCGAGAAGGTGGTCTTCGTTTTCACGGGTGGTATCAGCGTCTTTGGGGTGGGTGCTGAATCAGGAGGGGGATGAGATTGAAAGAATGTTGCGGTAACGCGGCCGCCGGAGTTCGGGCGGGGCCGATGGGCTGGCCCGCCGCTCAAGGGCGGCTTGGGTGGGTTATTCAGTATTCATCGAGCCGGATCCGGCGGGCGTTCAAGTCATTTCTTCAGATGAGCCGTCCCAGCCCACCATGGCGTAGTAGAACACGGGCTCAGATCCGCTGTCGCGCAGCAACTGATCGGTATGCGATTCGGGTGGGGCTCACTGTGCAGCGGTAAACGGCTGCCGCGTCAAGATCGTCTGCTTCTGACTCTCGTCAGCGGTGCCGTACGCTGCTCTGTTGGTCATAGAACTCTTGGATAATGGTGCCGACGTCAAGGTAATTCAGGTCGGTGGCGTAGATGGCCTTGAAAGCCTCGAGCGCTTCATCCTGACGGCCGATGGCCTCATACGTCTTTGCCAGGCAGTACATGGCGTCCTTCTTGGTATCATTCATGCTCGGCAGCTCGGCAATGGCGGCATTGTACTGCTCGATCGCCATGTCATGCATCCCTTTTGCCGTGAAGCATTTGGCAATTAGGACCGTGGCTTTCTGCTTATTTCGGGGGTTCCTCTGGGCCTGCTGCAGGTGGGGAATGGCCTCGTCGAATTCATCGCGCTCGTAAAGGCGGGTAGCAAGTGCGATGCGGTCCTCCATTGATTGAGGATACCGTTTCACCCGATCCTGGTACCGTTCGAGCAGCATATCATCCTTTCCCTGTTGCAAAGCCACTGACTGGGCCCTGCCGTTCTCCCGTTCGTCGACGGTTATATCGGGGTTCTTGATGTACTCATCCCATTGCTTGATGGTGGCATCGTATTTCTTGACCTGGACGGCCATCATGGCGTCGTCAATGGACGCCTCGATGACACCGTCGGACAGTTCAATGACCTTTCTATACTGCTCGAGAGAGGCGTCATAATTGGTCGCCTGAGAATACAGGTCGGCCAGGCGTTTGCGGTTGTCCACGGTATCCTGTTCTTCGATCTTTTTCAGCATATTCGCGATCAGTTTTTCAATGGCGTCTTCGT
>CAUZRT010000026.1:0-17648 GCA_963582235.1 Lentisphaeria bacterium | reverse complement strand
GGGATCCTCGTTACGCGGATTGTCGCTCGTTACAATGACGACATCTGATAGCTCGGCAGCCGCCGCTCCCATTGGTTCGCGCTTCGTTCGGTCACGATTGCCACCGCATCCGAAGACCGTGATGAGTCGCGCCTGACAAAGCGAACGAAGCGCTCCCAGAACGTTGCGAAGGGCATCGTCGGTGTGAGCATAATCGACGATCACGGTAACCCCGTCCGCACTCTGAAGACGCTGCATTCGGCCCGCAACCCCCGCAAACTCATTGACGGCCGTCTCAATGGCCGCAACGGGCGCCTCCGCCGCGACGCCACAGGCGATCGCGGCCAGCGTGTTAAACACGTTGAATCGACCGATCAGGCCGGACGCGATTGAAAGCACGGCATTACGACATATGCACTCGAACTGTGTCCCGCTCATCGACGTTTCCATCCGTCGCGGGAAGCAGTCCACGGGATCTGAGGCTGAATGTGAGTCCGGGGTTACCGAGGCGTCACAGCCATACATTATGATGTCAGGCATCCCGGTACCGCTTACCGTCGTCGACGTGAGTTCCTCGCGCAGCCGTCGACCATAGCTGTCATCGGCATTGATGACGGCCGTACCGTCCCGTGACAGGTATTCGGTGAACAGCCGTTTCTTCGCCTCAAAGTAATCGTCCATGGAGACGTGGTAATCAAGATGATCACGGGACAGATTCGAAAACACGCCGATATCGAACTGCATGCTTCCCATTCGTCGCTGCGCCAACGCGTGGCTCGACACTTCCATGACGGCTGCGCGCTGCCCGGCGTTCACCATCGCCGCCAGATACGACTGCAATTCCAGTGGTGTCGGCGTTGTCCGGTCGCCGGGCAGCGATTGATCGCCCAGTTCATAGCGGACCGTACTGATGAGCCCCGCAGCAACACCGGCGCGATGCAGAATCTGCCGGATCAGCAACGCTGTCGTCGTCTTGCCGTTGGTACCGGTAACGCCAATCAGCGTTAGTTTGCGGCCGGGATAGTCCCAGTAGCATTCCGCCAGACGCCCGAAGGCCTCGTAATCGCCGGATACTTGCACTGCCGGGACTGCCAGATCCGGACGCGGTTCACCCGCATAGACGGCCGCCGCCGCGCCACGACCGATGGCATCACCGAGGTAACGACGACCGTCGTCCTGAAATCCCTGGATGGCGATAAACAGACTCCCGGCAGTTACCAGCCGCGAATCGTTGACCACGTTTGCAATCGGCATGTCCGCATCACCGGCAACGTTCAGGACAAGATCGCCGCATGCATGAATGTAATCACGAAGCCGTCGAGGCTGCATGGGATGCACGGAGAAAATCGCAATGGATGGCTGCGTAAATGGGGACCGACGAATCAACATAGCGGTGCTTTGCACGGCGAGCAATCCAAACTCGGGTAATTCATCTTTCTGATCGGCGGGGAGATCGATTAAAAATCAGAAATATCGTCACGCGTGAGCGACGCGGTATCCCGCGTCCGTCTCGACGTGATGTGGTTCTCTCCTGCCCGCATTTTCGAGTATGGACATTCTGTTTCGTCCTCAGTCCCGATCCTGCAAGGAATCACGACGGTCCTCGTTCTCGGAGCGCGCACTCCGGCCGCGATAGGAAGCAACGGGAATCGAGGACGAGGACAATATCGGAATTCTACGTTCAGCGCCCGCGTTCGTCAATTATCGCCTGAGGAAACAACCAACGAAGTCAGGAACGGCGAAGTCGGTTGGCAGTGCCCCATAGGCTACCCCGAACCCGCCTGACTGTGCGGACACACAGACCAGGCGGGACGAGGCCCGGGGGACGGGGGGGGGGAAGAAAGCCTCTTGACTGTTGAGAGTCGTGTGTTGAGTTCACGTATCACGTTTCAATCCTCGGTTCGACTCTGCGCGGACGCCATCTGTCGTGAAAAGGATCCATCCATCCCCGGCATGTCCGGCGGCACCGCCAGATAGCGCAGGACCTTTTCCGAAATCCGGCTGAAAGTGGGAGCTGCGACGGTACCGCCATAATACTTGCCGGCGGACGGCGCGTCGGCAACGACAAGCAGTACAAAGGCGGGATCGGTGGCGGGTACGAAGCCGATGAACGACGCCACGTACTGTCCATGACCGGTATAACTGCCGTCCACGAGTTTCTGTGATGTCCCGGTCTTCCCGGCAACGAAATAGCCGGACACGGCTGCCTTTGTCGCGGTACCGCCCTCCATTGTCACCAGTACCATCGCCGAAATCATGGCATTCGCCGTACTCTTGCGAATGACACGGTGTTTGCCCATGGGTGGATAGTTGACGACCTTGCCGCTGCTGCCTTCGACGACGCGGTCGAGCAGTTGGAATTGCATCATGTAGCCGCCGTTGGCGATCGCCGCGTACGACTGGACCAGTTGCAGCGCCGTCACCGAAATCCCCTGCCCGATTGGAAAGCGCGTGATGCTCAGTCCGTCCCAATCGGGGAGTTTGCGCAACAGACCCGGGGACTCGTCCGGCAGTCCGACGCCGGTCCGTTCGCCGAAGCCGAAGCGGCGCAAGGTCTGGTAGAGACGCCGCTCGCCCATGGCTATGGCGATCTTTGCCGCGCCGATGTTGCTCGACTTCTGAATGATTTCACGCACTTCCAACTGGCCATAGCTGTGACCGCTGTCGCGCAACGGACGACCGGCGTAAAACCAGGAGCCGTACTCGCAGTCGAAGATCGAATCCAGGCTGACGACACCGTAGTCGAGCGCACCGGCGATGGCGATGCATTTCATCGTCGAACCCGGGTCGTACACATCCGACGCCAACCTGTTTCGCCAGCGGGCCGGATCCATCTTCGTACGATTGTTTGGATTATACGAGGGTAACTGCGCCAATGCCATGATGGCGCCGGTCTTCGGATTCGCCATGACGGCATACGCATGGCGCGGCACGAACTTATCCACCATCGCGCGCAACTCCTGCTCGACGATGTGCTGGATCGGCTCCTCGATCGTCAGATACACCGACCCACCGTCCAGGGGTTGATACGCCTCGGGGGAACCGCGATGGATCTTTTGCCCCTTTCGATCCTGCTCGAAAACAACCCTGCCCTGCCGTGGCGCCAACACGCTGTCGAGGACCGCTTCAAGACCATACGCTCCCCTGCCGTCGGCGTAGGTGAACCCGAGAACGTTGGCAAGCAGTTTCCGCTTCGGGTACGAACGATTTTCACTGTCGACGAAGCGAAGGCCGGGGAGCTTCAGCTCCCGAATCGCAGCCGCGTCCTTGATGTCCACCTGCTTTGCGACAACAACTTCCACAAGACCGGAATTGAAACGACGACGTAAGGTGGCCGCTGCCACATCGAGCTGCTGTGCAAGGCAGTAGATAACGTATGGCTGCTGCTCGGCCGGCATCCGACGCGGTTCCGCAAAGATGTCCTTGTAGGCGCGATTCCCGACCAGGAGATTGCCGTTCCGGTCGAAGATCGATCCGCGCCGTCCACGCCGGACGACACTCGTCGTGTACAGCGAACGGGCCTTGTCATGCAGTTCCTCGTGCCGAACAATCTGCAGCCGGTAAAAATGTCGACCAAGCGCACCGAACGCCGCCGCGAATGCAATCAGCACAAATGCGATCCGGAACTTATACAGGTTGCGAAACTTGGTTCGCACATTATCATTTTTATTCATGAAACAGTGCTGGCAGGTTTCGACCTTCGGGGTTCAACCCGTTTGCGGGGCGGTCCACCTCGATTGCCAATCAGTGCCCGCCCTTGCCGACATCGCGCTCAGCGCGACTCGGGACAGCATTCAGTTGTCCCTTCGCATAGCCACGCGCCAATCCTCATGCTCCGGTGTTCGATGGCCGGACGAGAAATACTCGGGCGGCTTTAACGTCACTCTTCGTACCTGGCCGGGATCGGTAGGCCGCAAGTCCATCTGCCGCGCTCCCTTAAGTATGTAACTGCCCTGCAAATGGAACTCCCTTTCCATTCGCAGATTGTCGATCTCGCGCAACAGATGTGTCAGCTCCTTGTGCCGCCGTTCCCACTCAAGGCCCATGTGGCTGGTCCGCCGCTCCAGATAGATCTTGCCAAGTGAAACCAGCAGGATGACGCCAAGAATGCCCATGCACTTCGAATAGAAGCCGCCGATCGCTATCGACGCGCGCTTCGGCTGCGCCTTGGCCATACTGAGAGTCCGCATTTCGTTTCGCAGGAGCATAGGATTCAGGGTTTCCGCCAAAGGCGAACCATGTCGAATGACATGGCAGGGTTCGGGACGAGCCATTCGTCAGCCGACGGATAGGCAACAGCAGACGGTGAAGGATCACCGCATGTCCACGCGATGGAGATGCGCGGACCGCCGAACGCTACGAGACTCGCGAAGCGCATCCTTTGCCGCTCCGGTGGCTTCGGGAGGTTGCCTTCGGTTTGGGGTTTGTGGGTTCAGGACTCAGGGACTTTCTGGCGCTGCCAGTTTTGGCAGGGAGAAATACATCGTCCTCGATTCGGACGCGATTTCGAGGACGGGGACCGCTCCGCTGAAGACGAGGACGACAACGATTCAGTTTCCGAGGAAGGTTAAGGGTCCAAAATTGAAAGTCAGGAAACCCGAACCTTGTCAGATGCCCGATCTGCCTGAGGAGAACGAGAACGCGGAGTGAATCAACAAAGCCCCAACCGTTTTTCGTCTTTCATCCGCGTCCCCGAGCTCCTCGGGAAGATCGGGCGGCGCTCAGCGAACCTGTCGATAAGCACCCAATGTTGAATGGTTAATGGTTGATGAACGCGCGCCAACCCCCATTAACCATCAACTGTTTTCCTTTAACCATCCTCCAATTCCTCAGCCTACCTTCTCCCCGGCACGCAGACGCGCAGAATGCGCACGCGGATTGTTCGCGACTTCGACTTCGTCGGGCCGTACCGGTCGCTTCGTCAGGACCGCCAGGGTCGCCACTTTGCCGCATCGACATACCGGCAGCGCCGGCGGACAGACACAGTTCAGGGCTGCGTGTCGAAATCTGTGCTTGACGATGCGGTCCTCCAGTGAGTGGAACGAAATGACAACCATTCGGCCGCCGGCAGCCAGCAAATCCATGGCCGCGTCAACTCCTCGTTCCAGACTGGCAAGCTCGTCGTTGACAGCGATGCGCAGTGCCTGAAAGAATCTCGCCGCAAGCGGCGTATGTCGCCCCTTCTGCCACGGCGCTGCCGCCGCTATCAAGTCGGCGAATTCCATCGTTCTTCCGAACGACTTGCGCGAGCGCGCGTCGATCACGGCGCGGGCGATTCTGCGCGAGCCGGGGGCCTCACCGTATTGGCGAAACAGTTCGGCCAGCTCTCGCTCGGTTGCCGTGTTTAAGATCATCGCAGCGGTGCGCTCCTGTGACCGATCCATTCGCATGTCGAGCGGCCCGTCCACCCGATAACTAAAACCTCTCTCGGGATTATCGATCTGCATCGAACTGACGCCGATATCCATAAGGATCCCGTCAATCCGCGACCAACCCGTCTGGGCAACGGTTCGATCCAGATCTGCGAAACTCCCGTGGCGCAACTGAACATTCCGGCCGAAGCTCGCCAGATTCGCTGCAGCGCATGCCAAGGCGGATTGATCCCGATCGATTCCCAGAATCTGAGCCCCGGGCGCCCGCCGCAGGATCGCCGCCGTGTGGCCGCCGGCGCCGACGGTGCCGTCGATGTAACGGCCTCCAGCCCTGGGAGCCAGGTATTCGAGGACCTTGTTGACAAGCACAGGTTCATGATTTCTCTGCCTCTCCTGTTCATTTTCGCTCATCGCTCAGATTTCGCCGCTGCTCTGGATCCGTTCGATCTCGTCCAGAACGTCGTCGGTTTTCATTTGGCTTTCAGTCCATGTTGCCGGCGACATGATCTGGATGGACTTGACCCCGCCGACGAGTGTCGCCTGATCATCAAGACCGGCATGCTCCATGAGTTGCTGCGTCAAGGAGATGCGGCCCTGCTTGTCGCATACGGAGCGATGTGCCAGGGCACCTATCCGCGCCAACGCCTGAGCCTGCTCCGCATTAGCGAATGAAACCTTCTTCACTTTTTCCAGTATCTCCTGCTGAAACAGCGCCTGCGGCAAGACCTGAATCGTGCGCTTTCGTCCCGGCACCATGAAAAAGACCATCGGGTCGGGCGCCCCGTGTCGCCAATCGCTTGGAATCGCGATACGGCGTTGGGAATCGATGGAATGCGTTTGAATGCCGATAAAAATCTGATTCATGCTGTCCTGGCGCTGCGCGTTCGCCGCCGTTGCGGTCGGTCATGGGCCGTTGTGGTTCGAGTCGGCTTGTTTGGGGCTGTGAACCCGCGGCTGCATGTTCGGAGCGCATCTTTCACCTCCCCGCGCCCGGGGTCGCGAGCGCCCACTCCCTGCCTCACCCATCCTAAAACTATATCCCCCTTTATTCACCTAATCTCCCCTAATATGGCACCAAAAAAGAAAAGTCAAGCGACTTTTCAAAAAAACGCCGAAAATCTCACAGTGATAGCGCGGCATCTTCAATGACCCACCGTCGGATGCTCGCGATCAGGAGCTGGCCCGCATCACGACCCACTTCGATTGCCTGGTCGTGTAAAATGCGATCTCGGCCCAGGCCCGCACCCCAATTTGTAATCATCGACACGCCCAGGACCTTGGCGCCGAAGGCGTGGGCGAGCGTCGCCTCCAAAACCGTGCTCATGCCCACCGCATCGGCACCCATCTGCTGCGCCAGCAGCACCTCCGCTGGCGTCTCGAACTGCGGTCCGGTGTTCGCCATATATACACCGGTGTGGACCGTCACATTTTCCTTTGCCGCTGCACCGGAGAACGACGTGATGAATTCCGGAGAATAGGTCTCGGACATGTCGACGTAAGGCGACCCCAAAAGATGTTGATGCCCCGCCAGTGCCGAGACCCCTAGATTATTGATGTGATCGGCGATCAACATAAAGCTCCCCGGCGCCATCCTTTCGCGGACAGATCCCGCAGCATTGGTTATGACGAAGTTCCGTGCCCCGCAATGACAGGCGGCGAATATTGGCAGGATGCAGGGCAACCGGCCATAGCCTTCGTAGATGTGAAACCGTCCGGCCAGGACCAGGACGCGGTGATCGCCGCACGTGCCCCAGATCAGATCGAATCGGTGGCTGGCCAGTGACTCCTCGGTCGGCAGATGCGGCATGTTCTGCAGCCGCACGCGGTTCCATTCTTCGTCGAGGAGGTTATCGGAACTAAGTCCCGAGCCAAGCTGTACGACGAGATCCACCGAGTGAATGAACGGCAGCTCACGCGCCAGAAAATCTGCGGCTTCCTCAAGTTCTATTCGGGACAGTTTATCGAATTGATACATTTTCTGTGGAAGTTGGAGCTACGCGTGGACGGCCACACGACGAGTCGCAGTCCTGCGAACATAGCTCTTCGGGCAATTGGCGAATTGCGTGACTGAGTGACTGAGTGACTGAGTGACTGAGTGACTGAGTGACTGAGTGACTGAGTGACTGAGTGACTGGGAAATTGCCTGAAAACGCTCCCGGTGGTACGTTACTCGCTTGAGCTCGTAGATCAAGCGCGGCTTCTGGATGGCCGTGCAACACCTTGGCCGAGACACCCGAGTTTATCAATTCTAAACCTATTTATAGTGGCTGAACGGAAACTCGATTTTTCGGATTCCTGACCCCGACGATCCCGCATGCGGGATCGTCGGTGAACGTGGTCAGTCAGCTAACTACGCGCTAAAGAGCATCCCCGCCCCGCCGCATCGCGGATGGCGGCACGGGTGCCAGCAAGGTCGAAACCGGCGGCCTGATTCTTCTGCATCAGCAACGACGCCAGACCGATCGCCTGCCGTTCACTCAGGAAGCCATCGTCGATCTCCGCCTGCAGCGCCTTCGTCAGGCCGTTCCTGGCCTGCAGCGCGTAAGCCACGGCAAACTGCGGCCAGTATGTGTCGCCGCCGAAGGCGAAAAGCTTGTTTGCCGGTACCGCGTGCAGCAAGCCGCGGACGAATTCACCGGAACTGAACGGATCGATGCTCCATGCCCAGCACAGATGGACATACACGTTGCGAAAATGCTTGGCAATGGCCACCAGTTCGTCCGAGTATCTCTTGCCGTCCCGTCCGTCCCCACGAACAAAAAACCGGGGCGGCGATCGTTCGATCGCCGCCCCGGTTGTCATCAGCCGTCCTGGTGTCTTCCTGTCCTCGATTCTCCCTGCAAATTCAGAATTCAGCCACGTGACTCACGTGGCCGGACACGACTCATGCCCGGACTGTTGCAAGGGCCTCGACAGTATCAGCAATCGTAGTATCAGCGGCACCGGTTTCGACGTGAGCGTTGTGGGGCGGAAGTATCTCGATCACCAGGCGGCGGCGGATGAGTACCCCAAGGTCAGGATAATTGCGCTGCGAGAACTAACGGACAGGAGTCATGGCAACGGCGAGGGTATGGGGCTGGCCGAATTCTGCCTGACGCGCTATCTCAAGAAGGTGGATATCGGCGTCACGCGTGTCAACGCCCTGATAGGCGGTCATTACACGGGCGCGATGCAGCCTCTGAATTTCGACACGGATGGCGAGATCTTACAAGTCATGCTGCGCGAAATCGGCCTCCGCGAGCCACCCGATGCGAAGTTGCTATGGATCCGCAATACATTGGACCTGGTTAAAGTGGAATGCTCCGCCACCTACCTGGAAGAGGCCCGCGACCGCGAGGATTTGGAGATCCTGACGGAGCCACGTCCGCTTCCTTTTGACGAGTCCGGGAATCTTCCCGACGATCACATGGACCAGGGGATTTCCTGATATTATAGTAAAAAGGAATCGCATGGACACAGACACGATAGCAGAAAGCTTCAACGCCGACGGGTACATGATCGTCCCGAAGCTGTTTTCGGCAGACGAGATCGCGGAGCTAGAGGCTGAACTGGCCGCGCATATCCGTGACGTAGTGCCCGGTCAACCGGCCGGGATCGTCTACTACGAGGACGACCCGCCAGATGTGATCAAGAGCATCTTCAAGTTGGCGCAGCACTCGGAACAGTTCGCGGCACTGGCACACGATCCCCGCGTCATCGCCATCCTCGAGGCGTCCATGCCCGGCGAGATGATCTGTACGGATGTCGCCTACTTCGCGAAGTCGGCACGCGACGGGTCGGTGACGCCGCCGCACCAGGACAACGCCTTTCGAAATTACCATCCGCCCTACACGCTAAAGGCCTCGATCGCGCTCGATCCGCACACGGAGGCCAACGGCGCCATGATCTGTCTCAAGGGCTCGCACCTGCACGGCATCTTTCCACATCGCCCCTCGGGCGTGATGAGCTTCAGCCAGACCCTGACGGACGACGTCGACGTGACCCCCTACCCCGAGGTCAGCCTGTGCATGTCGCCCGGCGACGTCGCGATTCATCACGGCAACACAATCCACAAGAGCAGCGAGAATCGTACGGACCAGTCGCGCCGCATGATCAGCCTGACCTACGCCTCCTCACTCGCCGAGCGCGACGAGGCCGCCTTCGCCCGCGTCGGCAAGGAGCGCGAAGACATGCACGCGGCCAAGAAGGCGGGCTAAGCGTCGCCCTATCGCGGACTCTCATTGTGCCGTGAGAATCTCGACATAGTCCCCGCGAAAGGCACTCGATATGCAAAACCTGCGTGAACGACTGGCCGAACGGACACCCCTGCTCGGCGTGAACAACAACTACGGAACGACCTCGATTATCGAGATGATCGGCCCGGACTGGGACTGGGTTTAGATCGACGGCCAGCACGGGCGGATCGAGGGCCACAACTTTGTGCACCTGGTCATGGCCTGCGAACTGGCCACGATCGAGGACGACCTGCGGGCCGTGGCTGAGGCCTGCCGTAATCACGGCAAGATAGCGGGTGACGGTGCTGGTCGAGGACGACATGATGGATACCCTGGTCGACCTGGGCTACTCGATGATCGTCTGCACCAGCGATGTCGGTATCTTAAGAACGACGTCCAAAGAACGCGCCGCCGATCTTCGCAAGATGCTGGGGCACTCAGGTTCGGACTAACCGGGAAGGTTCAAGGGTTAGGGGCTCGTCCGCCGCAGGCGGGTTCACGGTTCAGGGGTTACGACGGTTTTTAGACTTATTGCACACCAGCGTGAACCTTTGAATCCTTAAACCGAGTTAGCGACCATCCAGACCATGACGCGGCGGCGTATGTAGCGCTTGAAGGGCATGTGGCCCGGTTCGGCCAGGAAGCAGAGGATCTCGCCGGATGTCGACGGGTTCATCATTGCGACGTGCAGACCGTCCTCCCAGCTGAACGGCCATCGCGGCGCGCCGACCACGACGAGGTCACAGTTGGATTGCACGTGGTCGTCGCTGATTACCGGCTGCATCGTTGTCGCGAACGAGATGTGCGATGGCCCGTCGACGACATCCTCCGCCAACCCAAATAACTGCCGAATCCCGACCCGCATGGAGCGACCCTGGCGAACAGCTTCCTTGAGTTCATCCAGATCGCCGGAAACGCAATTCCCGTCTTCATCGTTTTCGTAGACCGTGCGCCAGCGATCGCAGACAAACCAGCGATACACGCCGTACGGATATCTCTGGCCCTCATCCAGTCGGACATCACCCGCCATCCACTTCACGTGGCTGTAGACGCCCGACGTGTCGTACTTGAAGATGCTGATGTAGGGTTGATCGATATCTTCGCCGCGATGCACGTAGCTGTGATGATGGCTCATCAGCCCCGCGAACGCGTCACCCTCTCCTGTGTAAGTCTGCTGGAAGTAGAGGGTTTCCTCGTAGGTGGGCGTGGTGAGATAGAGGCGCAGGTCGGCGCCGCGGCGAATCGTGGCGGCAACATCCGACGCATCGCCATGTGAGACGCTCAGATCCGTCTGCTGCTCGAGCGCCATTCTCCAATCATTGTCCACGGCATTTCCTCCTCATACTGATCGGCACAAACGGCGAAAACAGAATGTAGACCATCGGGGCCGATACGGTTCGGACTCCCGACGCCGGGGGCTCGTCGCGGGTCACCATCTGGCAAACATGTCGAACCGGCCGGAGGTTCTACATCTTCTTCATGATTATCGCGGCATTGTGCCCACCGAAGCCGTTCGATGCATCGAGACGGGTCTCGCGCGCGGTATTGGGCACGTAGTCGAGATCGCAGTCCGGATCCGGCGTGTCTGGTAGTTGATCGTCGGTGCTGCGACCTGGTGCGTCAGCGCAAGGGCACAAACGATCGCCTCGACGCCCGCTGCGGCGCCGAGCAGGTGTCCGGTCATCGACTTTGTAGAGCTGATCATCGTGCGACGCGCATCATCTTCGCCGAAGGCGGTCTTGATCGCGACCGTCTCCCCTTGTCGTTCAGCGGTGTGCTGGTTCCATGCGCGTTGATATAGTCGATGTCGGCGGCGGTAACGCCACCGACGGACATGGCGAGCGTCATCGCGCTCGCCGCCCCTTCCCCGCCCTCGGATGGCGCGGTCATGTGCGCGGCGTCGCAGGTCATTCCGAATCCGGTCACCTCGCAATAGATCTTCGCGTCGCGTTTGCGCGCGTGTTCGAACTCTTCGACGATCAGGATCGCGGCCCCCTCGCCCATCACGAAGCCGTCGTGGTCCGCGTCGAACGGCCGGCTGGATTCCTCGGGCGCATCGTTACGTGTCGACATCGCGCGCATGGCGAAAAAGCCGCCAATGCCCGGCACCGAGACCTGCGGCCTCGGTGCCGCCACAGGCCACATCAGGTCGACATCGCCGTGCTGGATCAGGCTCAGGGCCTCACCGACGGAATGCGCGGCGGTTGAGCAGGCGGAGACCGGCGCAAAATTGGGACCCCGCAGGTTATGCTCGATCGCAATCAGGCCCGCGGACATGTTGCAGATCATCTGCGGGATCATGAACGGCGAATGTCGCTCGGGACCCAGGTCCACCAGGATCTGGTATTGCCGCTCAAGCGTCTGCAGTCCGCCGATACCCGTGCCGACCACACATCCCCGGCGGTAGGGATCTCCGGTACCCCCCCCCCAGGTCCAGGCCCGCATCCCGGACGGCGTGTCGCGCGGCGACGATCGCGTACTGGCTATGGGGTTCGGTGCGACGCTGTTCCTTACTGGAGAAAAAGTCGTTCGGATCGTACTCGATCACCTCGCCGGCGATCTGCGAGGTATAGCGGGACGCATCGAATTGTTGGATACGGCGTATGCCCGACACGCCGCCGATGATCCGCTCCCAGAACTTTGTGAGATCTGATCCGACAGGAAGAACTCGTACGGATGCGGACGCGGCCGCAGCGCGTCAATCTCGTTCTCCCGCTTGTCGCTGATCCAAGTCTCGAGGACATCCCCGGTAAAGACGTCGCCCTGCATCAAGAACTCATGATCTGCCTCGAGCGCGCTGATGGCTTCGTCCAGCGAACCGGGAACCTGATCCACTTTCGCCGCCTCTTCCGGCTCCAGATCGTACAGGTCCTGGTCCAGCGGATCGCCCGGCTCGATGCTGTTGAGAATGCCGTCAGATGCCTGCCATGGCCATTGCCGAGAACGCAAAATACGGATTGCATGACGGGTTCGGGCAGCGAAACTCGACACGCTTTTTCTTCGGATCAGATGAGTACATCGGAATCCGGCAGCAGGCGTTGCGGTTGCGCTGCGAATCCGCCAGATTGACCTGCGCCTCGAAACCCGGTACCAGGCGCTTGTACGAATTGGTGGTCGGCGCGCAGAAGGCGATCAATGCATTGGCTGGCGTTCTTGAGAATGCCACCGATTGCACGCAAAGCCATGTCACTCAGTCCCGCATAGCCGTTGTCATTGAATACCGGTTTGTGCATGAAGGTAATGGACTTCTCATTTCTCCTAGCTGCGTTCTTAAATCAAAAAAACCGGCAGGTAACTGCCGGTTTTTTTGATTTAATGTAATTCAATATTTAGGCAAGCGCTTCCTTGGTAGTCTGGATAATAGCCGCAGCAATCTTATAGGGATCACCATTAGACGCTGGTCGACGGTCTTCCAAGCGACCTTTCCAGTCATCTTGAATGGTATTCACTGGGATGCGGATCGAAGCGCCACGATCAAATTCGCCATAGTTGAATTTATCGATGGCCTGAGTCTCGTGAAGACCGGTGAGACGCTGGTCATTGTCTGCGCCGTAGACGCTGATGTGACGATCAATATTTTTACCGAAGGTCTCGCAGATCTTGGTCATCATATCTTTGCCGCCCTGATCGCGCATAGCGCCATTCGAAAAGTTGGCGTGCATACCGGACCCATTCCAATCTCCCTTCACCGGCTTGGGGTGCCAGTCGACGGCCACACCATATTTTTCCCCAGTACGCTCCATGATATACCGCGCCATCCAAATTTCGTCACCGGCCTTTGCTGCGCCCTTAGCAAACACCTGAAACTCCCACTGCCCCATCATCACCTCAGCATTGATGCCTTCCACATTGAGTTCAGCCTCAAGGCACAGGTGCAAATGCTCGTCAACCAAGTCGCGCGCCATGGCATTACGTGCACCTACCGAGGTATAGTAGGGACCCTGTGGGCCCGGATAACCGTTCTTTGGGAATCCAAGTGGCAGGTTGGTATCCAGATCGATCAAGGTGTACTCCTGCTCAAACCCGAACCAGAAATCGTTATCGTCATCACCGATTGTGGCGCGGCCATTAGACTCGTGCGGGGTTCCATCAGCGTTAAGCACCTCGCACATGACCAGCCATCCGTTTCCGCCAAAGCGATCCGGATCTGGATACACCGAAACGGGTTTCAGAAGCGTATCTGAATCATCACCAGAGGCCTGCTCGGTAGAGGATCCATCAAAATTCCATTCGCCCACATCCTCCAGTTTGCCCTTGAAATCGTTCGCGATCTTGGTTTTGCTGCGCAAGCTCTGGGTCGGCTTGTAGCCATCGTGCCAAATGTATTCCAACTTGTGTTTACTCATGTTTCGATACCTGTTTGTCTTTCGTTGTTTATTTCGACTATCGCCTAGACGCCCTCATGTTAACCCTCACCCCGATGCTTGGATACCCTGCCAGTTTTGAATTAATGAACCTTCGAAACCGCGGTTGTCAGTAAAAGCTCATTTTCCATGGCCAAATACAGATATCGGGAAATGCTACCACATCCCCGGAAAGTCGGTGAATTTGAAATCAATGAATTTGATGGACTTGTCATTGATCAGTGAGAGCACTTCGTCGGGAGTCATGTGACGCTCCTGTGGGTTTGGGTGACCCGCGGAAAATGCCGATGGACGCCGATAAGAGACCCGGCTGCATCGAGTCGGGCCGTTTCGAGTCCGTTGCCGGCGGACGGCCGCTGACGCAGAGTCATTAACCTCTTGTCTTCATCCGTGCCTCCCGACTTCCGCGGGGTTAGTCGGGATGTATGTGATCCGTGGTTTCCTCTGGCAACCGCGGTGTTGGAAAAGCCGTTATTTCCGCCGCACGAAAATGCAGAAAATTCGCGGGGACGAAAAAATAAATTATACAAACCCGTTGCTTGAAAACAAGAAACTTGTCCAATAAAAAAAATCCGCTCGACACGCGTCCGCCGGGTGCAACCGTCATCCGCCACCAACCCGCCGAAGCTGAACCATGCATCACGTATCGTGCCAGTTATGTCACTGCCTGTCATAACCTGATTCCATTGACACGGTTAAGATAATCCGGAGCATTCCGTTGATCCACAGGCCCTCTCGTTTTCGACAAAAATGTCGAATGCGGGTTGGAAAATAGTACAAAATTGTAACACTATATTTTCGGTACGGTGACGGTGGTTAGGGGCGCCACGTCCAGGTTACCAGCGTCCCTTTTATTTGGTAACGTTTAAGGTAACTAACTAAAATAAATTATATTATGTTAATTTTATCCGAACTTGACCACGTTCACCGGGATTTAGATTGCGCATCACGAGGCCGTTGGACATGTTGCTTCGGATTGGCTGACAAAGCCTGACTCCTGCGCAACACCGTAAATCCCGCATGCCGGAGAGAGACAGCCAGGCACGCGGGGAAACGTCGCAGGGGTCCTCAAACACCACAAATCCCTACACCAAATCAATCGTCCTGCCTTTTCTCTACTCCTATCGTCATTGACTTTTCGTGTATTGCGTGGTTCCTCATAACCTCCCAATCCCGGCTCTCCCGTGACATTGGAATCCCAATCATCGCGCCTCGCCAGCCACTGACCAGCCAATCCGACGATCCTACTGCTGGCAATCGTTGTGCTGGCCGGCTGCTTCACCGCCCTGCTGGCCTTCGGGCCAAAAAAGCCCATATTCCTGATCAACCAGTTCACCGCCGAAGTGTTCTCGAAGATCTTCGGCATGTTCGCACAGATCAGCGTCGAAAAGACAGACGTCGTCATCCGAACCGCCAATGAGGCTAAGACCATGAAGGTGGTCTAGGGCTACGACGGCGTGCTGGCCTAGCCGTTCGTCAAGGGCAACGTGTGGCTGTGGCAGAAAGTGCCGCGGCCGGCAGGCGAGAAGGCAGGCGAGAGGAAACCAAAGCAAGCGAAAAAAGCAGAGACGGTCGGCCGCAACGCTCCGTGCCCGTGCGGCAGCGGCGCGGAAGTAGAAGAACTGCTGCAAGAATTCCTGAGAATACTCAAAAATTCTTATAGCGGAGGCCGCATCCACGTTCCTCACGACCCTGTGGCGGACAATTCTTCCACCGCCCAGCGGGCGTGTTCGCGCAGCATGTCGTCGTTTTCCCGCTCGATCACCGCCTCGAGCAACGGGAGCAGGCTCTTGTCACCGGAATTGCCGGCGACGACGCAGGCATTGCGGAGCATGCCGCGGCGCTTGGCCCGCATGATCGGGGTGCCGCGAAAACGGGCAAGAAACTCGGCATCGGTTTTCATGGCCAAGACGGCACGCAACGGGATGACGCCGTCCGGAAATCGCAGCCGCTGGAAATCCTCGATGGGGGCCGGCATGGCGCGGCCGTTGTGGGGGCAGACGTCCTGGCAGATGTCGCAGCCGAAAAGCCAGGCACCCATCTTTTGCCGCAACTCGACGGGGATCGGGCCGCGATTCTCGATGGTCAAATATGAGATGCACTTGCGCGCGTCGATGGTCCAGTCCTCGTTGATGGCGCCCGTGGGGCAATCGTCGATGCAGCGCCGACAGGTACCGCAATTAATTTTCGTCTCGTTCGCATCGGCCGGCAGATCGAGATCGGTGATGATGACCGCCAGAAAGACCCAGGAGCCGAACTCCTCGGTGATGATGCAGGTATTGCGGCCGATGTAGCCGATGCCCGCCGCCTCGGCAAAGGCGCGTTCGAGAACCGGCCCGGTATCGACGTAGTAGCGCGCCGCGGCATCCCACTCCGACTCGATGAAGTGGCTAAGCTTTTTCAGGCGGGCAGTGATCACCTTGTGATAGTCGCGGGTGACGGCATAGCAACTGATACGCCCGGATCCCGGCGGCGGCTGGCGGTTCTGTCCTGTGTGGTAATTGACACCGACACAGATGAGGCTCCTGGCGCCGGGAACAACGGTCTCCGGCCGCCGCTCCTGCGACAGCCGCTTTGCCAGATAGTCCATATCCCCATGTTGTCCGGCAGCGATCCAGCGCGCATAGGTGTCCGCGTATTTTGCATCGATTCCGATCGGCGAAACCCGAACGAGATCAAAACCCAGCTCTTTGGCGCGGAGAATGATTTCGCTTTTCCGTTCCTGTGGCGACATGACGGAACACTCATTCGACGACGACGACAATGAGCCGTCGTAATTTTTCTATGCAAAATTAAACCACCGGCTTTGCCGATGAGACTCGAAAAGGCTCTGCCGTGTTCAGCATGATTGGAAAGATGCATAATCCACCGAGGAAGCCCCTGGCGGAGGGCAACCGCGGAGGGCCGACTCATGAAGGACTGACAAAGCCTATCACACAACAAGCGGGATTCCAACTAACACATTGTGATCGTACTGACTTGTTACCCAACAATGCGGTTCGCTCCGTGATTCCTGGCGGTAATCGGTCAGCGTCGAACTGAACAGTCACTGCACCACGGGATCACCGGTTGCCCCATGAACATTGCCGTTTCAAAAGTATCCAGAGAAGCGACATTGCCAACAATCAAAAATATAGCATATTAAGCCGAATCAGCGATGGCTTTGGCGAATCTCTGCTCAGTACGGTCTTAGTCAGCGTACTTATCCGCCCCTCTGTCTGAAAGCTGAGTTGCCCGCTGTGGAATCGGCCGTCCCCGCGGGACTGGAATCTCTGCCGTGTCTGAACCCGGCGATGAATCGCCGGGCTGCCTTCCGCTGTCCGTCCGGGAATCATTCGCCCCAACCGACTCGTCATCTGGACTCAACCGGCTTCGCCGGAACTCTTGTGCACCCCCTGCGACCTTACGTCGCAGGGGGCGTCAACAAATAAAATTTCCTATACAATCAAGTTAGCCGGCTACTGCCGGGGCTTCTTGTTCTGTCAGGATGAGACGCAAAAATATGTCGTAAACTCCATCGCAAACCCCGTCGAACTCCGGATCTATTGGGTTAAAGCTCGCCAATAGCCGACTGGGTTAACGACAGAGTTCACGATAGGGGTAAGGATCGACGGGGTTTGCGAGAAGCGTTCACGAAGAAGGTTGCGGAATTCGCATTCAAGCGGACATCTTCATTGCGGAATGATAGACACAACAAACAGATGCACGGGACCGTCTAT
>CAUZRT010000025.1:0-17893 GCA_963582235.1 Lentisphaeria bacterium | reverse complement strand
TTTCCCGTACGTGCCGATGCCGTTGCGGTAGGATTCGCCGGTGGAACCAACGATGGCAAACGCCGTCATCGTTGTTCCGAAGACGGACATCAGCAGCAGAAAGGAGCCGATCGAATGGCTGGCGACGAAGTAATCCTTCGCCGTGCCCTTGAAGAACTTATTGCTGGCCAGACCGAGAATGAGCAGCAGAACGAGATAGGCGATGATGATCGCGAGAGTGACGTTCATTCCGACCTGTTCCTTATTGGTGGCTGACCGAAAACTCCGGTTTCTCGATTCGCGGCGGGGGCCCGCCGTTGCTCTACGCTCAATCTGACGTCGAACGGTCCCCCTTGGAGGCGTCGGCGGGCCTCCGCCGATGGGTTTTCGTTCAGCCACTACTTCGGCACCGGGTGCCAGTCTGTCAGGGGCAGTTCGACTTCTCTGTGGCGGATAATCCTTCAGCCGTGCCGTCGGTGGATATCGCCTCGGCGGCCGTTGTCGCCGCGCCCGCTGCCGCCGTGTCCTGTTCCAGGAAAGCTTCGACTTCCGTGGGCCAGGCGAACTTGACGGCAAGCCCCCAGACAATCGCGCAGAGGATTGAGTAGAGGGCGTGGTAGGCCAGGCCGACGGGCATGAATCCAAGCAACAGTGTGCCGTTCGTCCACCACCAGAAGTCCTGATGGGCAACGGCCAGGAGGATTGCCAGGATGTATACGAATGCTTTCAATTCAAGCCTGTTTCCTTGGCGGTCGCCTAAATCGTGGCTGACCGAAAACTCCGCGATTCCCCGATTTGCCGATGGGGTTTCGTTCAGCTACTACTTCGGCTTTGCAATCGCATAAAGATGTGTATGCGTGCTGACGTAGAGAACGCCGTTGGCTGCTATTGCCGAGGAATAGATCGGTGCTGGAAACTCGGGTGTAGCCAGGATCTTCTTTGTCTTGCCGGCCGCCACCACGGTCATGATGCCGTCCTCATTGCCGATATAGACCTTGCCGTCGACCACCAGCGGGGACGCCCAGATGTTACTTATCGTGTCATGCACCCAGTATGCCTTGCCTGTCTTGGCATCGATGCAATGAAGGCGGCCGGTGAAATCGGCCGCGTACACAAGCCCGTCGCGGGCGGCGATCGTGCCGATGCTGCGATGCAGGTCCTTGTATCGCCAGCGGGCGCCGGTCCGGCTGATGTCGCCACGCTTTGTGACATCGATACAGCTCAGGCTGCCGACACCCTGACCATGCTCGGGATCTTGACCGGTGGCCACGTAGACATGGCCTTCGTAATAGACCGGGGTGGCGATGATTTCACTGGGGCCGATGCCGGACGACGCGTATTTGACAGGCTTGCCGTCCTTCACTTTGTATTCCGGCGGATTGCAATCGAAGCGCCAGTATTCCTTCAGCGTCGCCAGATCATCCGTGCCGGCGACCGGTTGCGGGTCGAAGGCATAACAGAAACCGTCGCCGGCGCCAAAAAAGACGTAGTCCTGCCCGCCACCGGCGCCAGAGGCTGGGGAGGACCAGTTGCAATGAAACAGCCGCGTGCTGATGCCGGCGGCTTCCTCGCCGCGCAGCTCGCCGGTGTTTTTGTCCAGTACGATCAGACACGGCGCCCGTGGATTGGGAATGTTCACATGGGACCAGTCCTGCCCGTTGGAAGTGGTGACATATAATCGTTCACCGACCATGAGCACCGAGCTGCTGGTGATGTTGTGGGGAAAGATGCCGAGTTCCTCGCGCATGTCGTAGAGCCAGATGATATCGGCGTCCGTGGGCCCGGGGGTGACGGGCGGTTGGCCCGCCGCAGACATGTATTTTCCCTCGTCCTTGAACGGACCGTCATTGCCGTTGGCCAGCCCGTCCGCATCCAGACAGACGACGGCGCAACGATTGGAAATGACGTAGACGCGATTACCATCGGCGAGGGGTGATGAACAGATCCCCAGATATTCCCAGTCGCTGACTTTACCGGCCCCGAGTTTCGGCACCACAAGTTGCCATCGAAACGCGCCGGTCGCTTCATCGAGGCACATGACAATGCCGCGGTCGCCTTTGTGCTTCGGATCGCGCGGGGATTCGTTGTTGGTACCGACAAAGATACGGCCGCCGGCGACCGTCACGTTGCCGTAAGTCTGCGACCCCATCTTGGCGATCCATTTGATATTGCGCGTCGTCGCCATGTCGATCTTCTCGGTTTCATAGTCCATGGTCCCGGGGTGAAAGTCGGCGGGCAACCCCGTCTCGAATATTTGCATGTTGCGCGAGGCGTCATGCCCCCACATGGGCCAGTCCGCTGCCCGGAGGTTGCTGCCGGCGACAAAGAGAATGAGTAGAATGATTCGTTTCATTGGTGGTTGTAGGATCTGAGTCTCCCGCATTCGTGCGAGTCCAAAGGTTTCAGTTTGGTGTGATGACAATATTATCAATGTAGACCCGCTTCTTGCTCTGTGGCGAGAAGCCGAAAAGCCCCGGCGAGCCGCGCATGTGGGCGTATCGATGCGGCACTTCAATGGTCCAGTCGTCCGGTTCCGCGCCGTCACGCTCCCAGGCCCTGGCGCGGATAAAGCCGGTACCGTCGCCGGCCGTGTCAACCCGGGTTTTCAGCCGGTACCAGACACCGGGTCGCCATGCAAACGGCACCCCGACCTTGAGGCGGTCGTGATTGGAACTGACTTCCAGCTGCTGCCAGTTGCCTTTCAAGGCGATAATGTAGCGCTGGTTGACGACGCCGACCGTGGACATAATGCGTCGATTGCCGTCGCTCATAACGTCGGCCTGGACAATATAGTCCTTCATATCGGGATGCCCGATGAAGGTCGTGGTCCGTTGAAACAGAATGCGATCAAGAGTTTTGGTCAATATCTTGTTGCCGTCGCGCTCACGGATTTCCCATTTGAAGCGCGCACCGATCCACGGCAGCGGCGGATAGGCGAACGTGACGTTCGACTCGAGCTTGTGAGGAACCGATACGTTGAATGACTCAAAATTCTCGCGGATCGGCAGGCGCGGCAGAACACGCCCGCGAACGAAGCCGTTGAGACCGGCCGCGGCGACCTTGAAGGCGCCGGCCGACGGCTTATTATCGGCTGCGACAACGAGCCGGCCCGCGTCGTCGAAATCAGCATTCATCTTGACACGTACCTTGGCCGTCGGGGGAATGAATTTTTCCCATTCCGGATTCGCCACGTCAGGAACAACATGCCCATTGGCGTCGATGGTGCGAATGGTAAACGATTGCGTATCGCCCGGTCGCAAGAGAAACTCGGAGGGGATGGCCTGGAGGCGCACGGCCGGGCCCGGTTGCGGCGGTTGCGCCACTGCCGGGGCCGGCGGCAATCCGGGGTTGCGGCCCCGTTTGCCGAAACAATACAGTTTCTTTGTTGTGTGGACATAGATCTTGCCGTCCCATACGGCGGGTGCACCGAGGCATGTCCCTTCTAGCTGGACCTTGCACAGTTCCTCGGCGCCGGCATCGCTGGGGCGCAGGACATAAAAGCTGCCGTCTTTCATCGGCACGTACAGCTTGCCGTCCGCAAAAATTGGCGACGCGTGCAGCTGGGTATAGCTCAGTTTCTTCTGCCACAGTATTTTGCCGGAATCGGCGTCGACACAGCACAGGTTTCCTGTGTGGGTGACTTGATAAACGCGGTTGTCGACCAGGACCGGCGAACTGGTGAATATGCCCAGAGGGTTGCGCCAGATTTCGGCGGCCGGCTCGAGGACCACCGGGCCGAGGTTCCCCCCGTCCGCTTGCACGCCCATCTGAATGGCCGCCATCCGCCCGATCTCCGATGTATCGAGATTCTCCTTGCCGTGGATCGTGATAATCCGGTGATCTTTGTAGATGAGCACCGACGAATTGACACCACCGGTCAGGAACTGAAATCGTGCCAGCGGCTCGCCGGTTCGCGCGTTGACACAGACGATGTTGCCGCATCCCGTGCCGCAATAGAAGACCCGTTTGCCATGCAGCCAGCTCAGTACCGGCATCGAGAACGAGCTGTCGGTCGGGCGGACACCCGGTGTCGACGCCCACACGTGCCGACCGCTCATTTTGTGGAAGGCATAGAAGCGATCACGGGCCGGTCCCTGCCGGCCCCAATTGGTTGTGATGCCCCGGACAATGACCAGGTTGTCGTCGATAACCGGCGCCCCGGTGCGTCCATTAGGAAACGTCAGGCGGCCGAACGCTTCCATCATTGAGTGCTGCCACAGCATCCGGCCGTAGGCGGTAAAACCGGCGAAGACTCCGGGTGATGTGAGTATGTAGACGTTTCCGGTTTCAGGGTCAATCGTGGGGCTGCCGATGGAATATCGATTGTAGATGACATCACTGATAAAATCGTTGAAATGGTGCACCCATAGCTTCGACCCCGTATCGGCGTCGAGGCAGACGAGGACCTCGCGCAGCTCGACGCCCTCACCATCATAACCGAAGGCGTAAACGCGGTTGCCGGCAATGACCGGGGTGCCGCGGCCCGGCAGGGCATACGCCCAAAGGTGGTTGGTTCCGTTAACAGTGAACGAATCGACGAGATTCGTTTCCAGCGAGCGTCCGTTCTGATCCGGGCCGCGCCAGTTCAGCCAGCCCTGGACCGACGCCGCAGCATGAACGGCTGCATCGGACTGTACCCACACGGCGGCCGCCAGCAGCAACGCCCCGATAGTTTTGCGTGGAAGGACCATGATGAACTGAGAAACTTCGATTGCGGAAATAACTAATAATATAGCGGGTCACGCTGGCTTTTTCTCTCCGGCATCGGTCCGTGGGTGCACGACATCAAAAATGGGGTAGGTACGTATGGTCTGCGGTTTCGGCGTTGTTTGTGTAATATTCAGACACTACCTGCAGCATAGCTGCAGGCTCGTAGCGTCTTTGGAGTGCGGTGGCAGAGCGTAGTGGCGCCACCGCTTTGGCTTTCCGCAGAGCGTTGCAATCGTATACCACGATGTCACTTCTCAAACACCGTCGCCATCGAAGTGAGTAGTGCATTGGGAAAATTGTTCCTGCCCATCCACCTCAAACTCATCGTAAACGTTCACCCGGTCGATCTTCAACTGACAAATCGTATTCACCTGTGTTGGCTTCGCTTCACGTGGGCGGCCTCATTGTTGCTGTCCGGAGTGTGCTGGATTCCGTGCCGACCAGTGTGAGGCGATGAAAGCATCGACGATGATCTGGCCGAGATGAAAGAGGATGCACGAGATGGCGGCGAGCCCCTTGCTTGCAGCGGGCATCGGCAGGAAAGCCACAACCGTCAGGGCAACGGTCAACGTTTTCTGGCTGGCAAGCAGAATGACGGCCCGTCGCGCCGCTTCGTCGGCAGGCAGCCAGCGCATAACACCGGTATTGAGCAGCAGGAAGCACAGGTGAATAACCAGGGAGACCACTACCAGTATCAGCAAATCGACGATCGCCAAATCCCTGAGCCGCGTGGATGACAAACTGAACTGCATCCATGAAATCAAGACCAGCGCTGCATTGCTGGCCGTCGCGAGAGCACTGTGATGACTATCGACCCAACGCCCACATGTACTGCGCAAACTCTTGCCGATAACCAGCGGGATCAGAACGACGAGGCACAGTTTGCCCAGCAGTGCCGTAGCCGAGAGTTCGATCCGGCCGGAACCCTGCTGCATGGCGTCGACCGTGGCCATCACAGTGAAGGGTACAACGAATACCCCGCCGAGGTTTGTCAACACCGTCAACAACAGGGCGAGGGCGACGTTTCCCCGCGCCGTGGTTGTCAGGGCGATGCCCGATGACAGCGTCGTCGGCATGCAGCAGAATAATGCCAAGCCCAGTTTCAGTTCCGGGTCCAGCGGCAGGCAGAGGGTGATAGCGACGCCGACGGCCGGGGTGACCACAAGAATCGAGGTACAGCCCCACAAGGCGGCGTGCCAGGCACGGATGGCTGCTTTGATCTCGTCCGTGCGCAGCATCAGGCCGGAAATAAGAAAGATGAAAACAACCGCGACCACATGCGTCGGCAACCTGGACATGGCGATGCCGGGCGCCGGCAGAGTGATACCCACAAAGGCCGCCGACAGCAGGCCGATGGGGAGGAATTGCTTCCTGAGAAACTGCATGGCAGGGACTATAGCGAAGCGGCGTGTTCAGGCATTGACAGACCGGATGATCCAATCAGGACTGAAACCGAGGCGGGCGTTCAATGGATAAGTGTCGCTTTGCCGATGCCGTAAACGTTGAAACCGAGCGCATGCAGCGTCCGATGATCCAGCAGATTCCTGCCGTCGAAGACAAAGGCGGGCTTTTCCATCGCCTCGTAGATCCTCTTGTAATCAAGATCCCGGTATTCCGGCCAGTCGGTGAGTATTGCCAATGCATGTGACCCTGCCGCTGCCGTGTATGGATCTTCCTCGTATTCGACGCAGCCGTCGAATGACGCCAGATCGGCGCGGGCGCCGGGCAACGCCTGGGGATCGGTGACAACAACGACGGCGCGCTCCTCGAGCAGCTGCCGGCAGACATCAATTGCCGGACTTGCCCGGGTATCGCCGGTGTCGGCCTTGAACGCAAATCCGAGTACGGCAATGCGCTTGTTGACCACCGAGCTGAACATGGCCGTGATCATACGCCGGACGAAGCGATCCTTCTGGTATGAGTTGATGGTCACAACTTTGTGCCAGAAATCGGCGACGTCATCCAGTCCGTAGTACCGGCACATATAGACCATGTTCAGAATGTCCTTTTCGAAACAGGAACCGCCGAAGCCTACACTGCAGCGGAGGTAATCCGGACCGATTCGCGAATCCATGCCGATGCCCTTGGCGACCTCGTCGATGTCGGCCTCCGTCGCTTCGCAGATGTTGGCAATGCTGTTAATCGAGCTGATACGCTGCGCCAGAAACGCATTGGCAGCGAGCTTCGTCAGTTCGCTGGACCAGACGTTCGTCGTCAGAATTCGTTCCGGATCCACCCAGTTGGCGTAAATGTCCACGATTTCCTGAACGGCGTTCCGACCGCTGCCAGTCTGGTGGCCGCCGATCAAGACGCGATCGGGGCGCTGCAGGTCGCGGATTGCCGTTCCCTCGGCGAGGAATTCGGGATTCGACACGATCTCGAAACGGATTTGCCCGCCCTTCGGGTTGAGGATGCCGGCCATGGATGCAGCCGTCCGAACGGGCAACGTACTTTTCTCGACGACAATCTTGTCGCCGCCGGCGTGTTCGCGAATCTGCCGTGCGGTCGCCTCCCAGTACTGCAGGTCGGCAGCCATGCCGGCACCGTCACCGAACGTCTTTGTCGGTGTGTTGATGCTCACGAATATGATGTCGGCGTCGCGAATGCCGGCGGCGACATCGGTGGAGAAGGTGAGATTTCGATTCAGCGCCCGCTGCAGGACCTCTTTGAGACCGGGTTCATAAAACGGCGGTTCGCCGGAGTTCCACGCGGCAATGCGGTCGGCATCGATATCGACGACATTGACGGCGCATTGCCGGCAGTTGTCCGCCATGACGGCCATGGTGGGACCACCGACGTATCCGGCGCCGATACTCAGGATATTCTTAGTAAAGGGCATGGGCGTAATGCGTAGGGCGTAGAAGGTGTCGGCATGAGCAGTATCACTCAGCGGTGAAAACTCAACGCCGTTTCACTTAAGGATGCCTTTGCAAGCCCCGTAACGGGCTTAAGTCGCCCGAATCGTCGTCGTCCTTTGTCCTCGTTCTCGAAACCTCTGCCCGGTCCGCATCTCGTGCTTCATCCATCGAGTACGAAGCACGACGACGAGGACGATTGGCTGGGTTTGTACAGCAAAATCAACCGTTAGTTTACAGTTATTGGGTGAAGACTGCGATCGACTATCGGGGATCTCGTTCATGAGGTCGCCTTCGCGACCAGTTCCTCCGCGTGTTTCATAACAACAGTGGAACTGTTCGCACCGCCGAGCATGCGGGCGATTTCACCGATCCGATCGTCCTTGTTCAAGGCGACCACTGTTGCCGACGTGCGGTTTTTCTGGACCTTCTTCTCGACGCGAAAGTGCTGATTCGCACCTGCCGCCACCTGGGGCAGATGAGTAATGCAGATCACCTGCCGCTCATTGCCGAGCGCGCGTAATTCATTGCCGACTTCGGCGGCAATGACGCCGCCGATATTGGCATCGATTTCGTCAAAGACCAAGACCGGTACACTGTCCGCGGCGGCAAGTACGGTCTTGACTGCCAACATCACACGGGAGATCTCGCCGCTGCTGGCAATGCTGCGTAGGCTTTTGGTCCCTTCGCCGATATTGGGGGCGAAACTGAACTCGACGGCATCGCAGCCATACGGTCCCGGCTCCGTCGCCTCGACGGCGATGGTGAAACCGCAGTCCTTGAACCCCAACATCTTCAGTTTCCCCGTTATCTCCCTTGCCAGCCTGGCAGCAGCTCTCCGCCGCTTTTTCGACAAGCGCCCGGCCCGTTTCAAGAGCGCCGATTTCGCCGCCTCTTCTTCGGCCTGGAGTCGATTGCGAAAGGCTTCGAAGTTTTCCATACGCTCGAGTGCGGTCGCGGCGTAATCTGCATGCTCGATGATTTTCTCGAACGTGCTGCCGTACTTGCGTTTGAGTTTCTGAATGACAGCCAACCGTTCCTCGATCCGGGCGAACTGCCGGGGGTCGAGTTCGACGTTGTCTGCAAACGTGTTAATCTCATCGGCAAGGTTTCGGACCTCGGCGATAATACCGTCGAGGAGGGCAACGAACTGTCCGCCCACGTTTTCGTCAATGACTTCGAGTTCGTGGAGTCGCCGCATTATGGCCGAGAGCTGATCGGCGACCGCATCCTCACCATCCCCAAGCATGGCCCGCACGTCGTTGACGATTTCGACAATTCTCTGGCCATTGGCCGCGAGCGCGTGCCGCGCCGTCAGTTCGTTGTCCTCATGTGCCTGCAGGTCCGCTGTGCGGATTTCATTCAGCTGATAGCGCAGAACGTCTATCTTATCCGGCGACGGGATGTCGTTTTCCGCCTCGACAATCTGCTCTTGAATTCGGCGCCATTGGCGATAATGATCGGCGCATGCTTGCCGCTCGGTCTGAGAACCTGCAAATGCGTCGAGCACCTCGAGCTGCTTTGCCGGGTGCAGCAGTGACTGATGATCGTAGGGACCATGAACGTCGACGAGCAAGTCGCCGATATGGCTGAGAAGTTGCAGCGTGACGGGCGTTGAGTTGACATAATTGCGCACGGTCTTGCCGGTAATCCGACGCCCGACAAGTAACTGGCCGTCTTCGCAGACGGGCACGCCCGATTCGGATAGGATCGAATTTACATCGGCGAGCAACACCGACTCATCCGCCAACTCGACGACGACATTGATTTCACAGCAATCGGCCCCGGTGCGCATCATGGTTCGATCAGCACGCTGCCCGAGGATAAGTTGCAGCGCCCCGATGATGATAGATTTGCCGGTACCGGTCTCGCCGGTAACGACATTGAGGCCCGGGGCGAATTCGATCGTGAGGTCACGAATCAGTGCAAGGTTTTTGATGACCAGCGTCGAGAGCATTTGCGCTTGGACGGGCTAGTGCCAGTCTCTTAACAGTATCGGAAATTTAATATCCTCGCCTGTGACCTATTCGTCCTCGTCGTCGAAACCGCATGGGAATCGAGGACGAAGGACGAAAACGACATGTTTCTCGCAGGTTGAACGCCCGGTCACCGGGACGTTGAGTCGGTACCTGAATAGTCATTGTAACACAATGCCGTCGACACTCGTCAGAATGTATGCTTGAATCCAGAGTTTTCAAATTGTCTCGGAGGCCCTGTTGGTTTTCTTCGGTACCGACAATCATATTATCTAACGGATTGCCGGTGCTCACGAATCAAAACGTCTCTTGTCAGCCCGTCATTTTCCGCTTGACCAGACACGAGTGTCCGGTCAAGCGAATCGGCACATCCAACACGGGCGTCACCAGGTGCGCATCCATCCATGAGCTTTCTCACCGATCCGGCATCCTTGATCACCGTAATTATCCTTCTTGTAATCGGTATCATCTTCACGAACTTCAAGGCGACGAAGCGTGTGTACCTGGCTGGTCGGCGTGAAAAGCGGGCCGCCGACGATCGCGCGGAGATGGTGACGTTTCTGAACCGTTTCGTCAACAGCATCACCACCAGCAGTAATCCGAAGAAGTGGATGGGGGAGATCGCGGGTTCGATTGCCGGCGCCCTTGACGCTGGCGCCGTTCGCATCTTTATGATCGAGGGGGACCAGCAACTGCGGGCGATCGCCAGCACCGGGCAACTGCCGGCAGCGGAGAATGGGGATGAATACCAGTTCCGGAAAGGCCATCGCCTTCTCGAGGATCTTCAGCGGGACGCCATTGAGATCGGCGACGGCCTGATCGGGGAGGTCGCCCTGAGCGGCCGGAGCGAGTTGCTCGAACGAGTCACCGAAAAAACTGGCACGGCCGCTGGCCGGAACGGGGCGGCATCGGTGCAGTCGTTGGTGGTTGTTCCTTTGATTCTCAACGAGCAGATTATCGGTGTTGTCTGTGCGGTCAACAAACGGACGCCTGGCACCTACTTTTCCACTGAGGATTTGTTCGTCTTATCATCCTTATCAAATCAGGTGACCTTGGGTATGACGTTGATCCAGGCGTACGGGGAGCTCGGCGAGAAGCATCGAATTCAGCAGGAACTGTTGCTGGCTCAGGAGATTCAGAAGTCGCTGTTGCCGCATACGACGCCGGCGGTCCGCCAGTTCAGCATTCACGCTATTAATCGCGCAGCGCGTGAAGTTAGCGGCGACTATTACGATTTTGTCGAGATCGATGACGACTTGATTCTGGTCGTCATTGCGGACGCCAGCGGTAAAGGAATCCCTGCGTGTATGCTGATGGCCATGTGCCGCAGCTTCGTTCACGCCAACGCACGCCGGTATAAGAATGATCTGGGAGGTCTGCTGAAGGCATTGAATGGAAATCTTTTTGACGACACCGACGGGTCGAAGTTCATCACCATGGCGCTGTGCCTGATCGACAAGCGGGACAACACAGTGGAGTATCTCCGTGCCGGACACACGGAACTGCTGATGCGAATGCCGGACGGCGAGGTGCAGGTTATTCAGCCGGACGGGCCCGCTCTGGGCGTCCTGCCGGTTGACCACGATATTGAATTCGATTCCTTTTATTTCTCGTGGCTGCCGGAAATGTCGCTCCTGCTGTTCACGGATGGCATCACCGAGGCGTTGGACGACAACGATGAAGAGTACGGGTTGGATCGTCTCATCAACGTTTGGAAGGCCGCGAATCATGATCCGGAGGCAACGACCGGACATGTACTGAAATCAGTTCAGGACTTCACGAAATCACAGCCGCAGACGGATGATCAAACGCTGGTCGTCCTGTCGCGAACGTGTTGAGACCGTCAGTTGAGCATAGCCTTGAGCCGCTTCAGTCCGGTCTGTGCGCTGGTCCAGTCGGGGCTGATTTCCAAGGCGGACTTGTACTCCTGGATGGCCGGCATGATCAGACCCTTGAACTCATAGGCCTTCGCTAGGTTGCCGCAGGCGAATTCGGGATTCTGATAGCGTCTTGCCTGTTTCGCCTTCTGCAGCCAAGGAATTGCATCGTCAAACCGTCCCATCCGCAGCAGATAGGAGCCGATGTCGTTATACGGGTTACCGAATTCCGGGTCGACATTGATTGCCTTCAAGCACTCACCGATCGCATCGTCCGTTCGCCCCATTATGCTGTATAGTCCATCCCAGGAACGTGTACGCCTCGGCGGTGGGCTCGATTCCCAATGATCGGCAGTAGTAGTTCACCGCTTCATCGAGTTGCCCATATTTCTGCAGATCAAAGGCCTTGGAAAAGTACTTTCTTGCCTCAGGATTCATAACTAATTCGATGATCAGTTATCGTTAAAGCGCAGTAAATTGGTGAGGCCGAAACGCTCCTTGATGACGGCGTTCTCCGCTTCAAGCGCCGTCGCCTCGAGGTAGATCTTCTTCGGGTTTTCCGCGAACACGATATGGTGAAAGCCGTCTATGGGAATCGACAATGCCCGCGGAATGTCCTTTAACCGACGCACCTTGACGCCATTCACCTCGGTCACGGGCAGGTAACGCAAGTCTTCATAGCCGATGTTGCTGCCCGACGGCAGAATCTGGCTGAGGATGACGATGCGGCTACCCGGTTCAAATAGATCCCACTGATGGCGGTCGTAGTAGACGAGGCGCCGGGGTGCGTTGGATGCCCAGTTGCCGCCCCATTCTTTGAGGTATTGACGGCTCAGTTCCTGAAAGACGAGACCGCCGGCAATGAAGTATTCCGGGGGCTCGTCAATGACGAACGGGGCGCTGGGATAGTCGCGAAGGGAAATGTGATTCATGTGCACAGTGAGAAACGACATCTGACCGTCGCGCAGAATCTTGAAATTACGCAAGTTGCCCGCAAACGCATGCGTCGTCGTCAGGTGTGCCAAGGAAATCCGGCCGAAGTCCTTGTCATTATACTGTCCGTACTTGTCAATAGCGTATTGATCGATGGCCAGAAGCACATCGCCGGGCTTGAGTCCATCGATATCGGCGCCTGAGCCCGGTATCACGGCGGTGATGTAGACACCGCTGTCGTTGTCGTCGATGCCGACGAAGCGGCGCAGCTGCGGATCCTCCAGCGGGCTGAACTCGAATCCCGCCCTGGGAAAGCCGTCGTAGTGGCCGTCTTCCAGATCGGTCAGGAAATGATCAATCACCACGCCCGGGATCAGAACGGCGTTTCGCGAGTTACGGCTGTATTCCATCAGGACGCCGGCAAGCTTGCCGCGCTTGACAAACGGAACCGTAAAACTGCTGCCGGTTTGCGCCAGCGAGATATCGACGCGATAGACCAGGAACGAACTCTCGCCATGGGGATAGCCGGCGACCTCGATGCTTTTGATCTCGCCGTCGGTGAATATAGGAGTCCCATTTCCCTCGAACTGAATCGCCTTCAATTGGTCGTCGAGCTTCGCCTTTTTCTGTAGCCGCCACGGTTTTAGCCGCCACATGAATCGGCTGTCTTCGGGTTTGATAACGGCGAGATCGGCGAGATGATCGATGGCTTCCACCGAGCCCAGCACCTTCTCGCCGGTGGCCGGGGCCTCCAATTCGATATACGTAGCATCGGCGACAAGCCGGGCGGTGACGAGAATACGGTTGTTGCGAACGAGGATGCCGAGTCCCTCTTTGGAACTCGGATTGCGTTTATCCCAGGGCCGGAAGAAGTCATAACGCTGACTCGTTACCGCAACACGGAAAATAGAACCCAGATTTCGCGGGATTCGTTCAAAGGCGGGCACGTTGCCGACGACGATGAGGAATGCGAACGCGGCCATGGACGCCCGGAATGCGGTTTGCCATCGGATTGTAATTCCGATACTCTCAATCATAACGTGCGGTTCCGTCACCCAGATGCTGTTCCCGGGTGACCTGATATTGTTTCAAAATGCGTTCACGGGCTACCGGAATGCGGTCGGCTTCGAGAACGATGGGCAGGCGGTCGCCGACCATGCGGACGATGAAGCGGTCGGCCGGTTCGGAAAACGCTCTGGCCACATCCTTCAGCGTTCGAATGGTAACGCCGTTGATCTCATCGACCATCGACATCTTCAGACTCTCGAAATATGCATTGATCGGATCGGGAAGAATGTCGCTCAGGACGATGATCTCGGGACGCTCGCGGTAAATCTCGTCGGTCACGAAAACGTTATAATGATACAGCAGATCCAGGTCTGATGCTTTGTATGCATTGATCAGGTTGCGCGACATGGGCTGGAAAAGCAGTCCGGCGAAAAGAACGAATCGCGGCTGCAGATCGTATTTCTGTGTAAAAATGGTGTAAGGCCACGCGGCCTTCAATGTCACGTCGACATCGAGGTGTTGGCGTTCGCGCAGGATGCTGAAGGTGACCGTATCGCCGTGATACTTGCGTTCGACGATCTCCTCCATCTGCACGTATTTGCCGTCAAGTGAGATGTGCCCGTCGTTAGTTATGGGATGGCCATCAATTTTCAGCAGGACATCGCACGGGTAAATCACACCGGCGGCCGACCCGGCCTCGAGAACGCTGGTGACGGAGACGCCCGTCAAGTCAGGCGCCAATGACAGATAGTTGCGGTAACTGGGATTGAGAAGGTTGATGTAGTTGACCGCCAACTCGACGTAACCGTCGTATTTCTGATCGTTGATATCGTGCAGGAAGCGGGAAATCACGGGTACCGGAATCATATAGCCGGTATTCTGCGCGATGGCGCCGCTGTATCCCTGGAAGACGACGCCGATGACGTTGCCGTCCTGGACGACCGGGCCGCCGCTGTTACCGGGGTTGATTGCCGCATCGATCTGTACGGTCAAATGTGAATCCAGTCCCGAATGGCTGTAGGATCGGAATTCAACGCGGGAGACCACGCCGCGTGTCACCGACATGCGGTCGCCGCCAATCGGATATCCGTATGTCGCGACGGTCGAATGCAACTCCGGGATGCCGCCGAATTCCAGCGTTTCGGTGCCGTCGAAGAAGGATGGATCGGCAACTTCCAGCAGTGCCAGGTCGCAGTCGTGGGCGACATGCAGAACGCGGGCCGGGTACTTGCGCGGATCGCCGTCCTTGTCCAGGGTCATGAACTTGAAGTTGCTCACAATGTGCGCGTTGGTCATAATCCGCCGGCCGGCAATGACGAAGCCGCTGCCGACGCCGCGGCGAATGCGCCCGGGCTTCCACGGCGCCCGGTAATCAGGAGTCTGTGACGTAACGACGATGCGCACGAGGGCCTTGCGCACGCGCTCCGCTTCAATGCCCACGCTTACCGTGACGGCTGTCAGGACGATACCGAGGATGACGGCGGCTTTTAGGTAACAGTTCAATTTACTGGCTCCGAAAAATCTCACCCACCCTGCTTAATATGTGAACCAATGGTATCATGAGGCAGTCTTGACGACGCGAGGTATTTTGGATGCTCAGGTGCATCTGCGGCAATCAGAGCGATGCTGTTGTTCCACCGTCATTTGCCGGCGGCGCGTCCCGCATGCGGGACGCGGAAAATGGGCAATCATTTGACACGACACTAGTGTCGGCGAAGCTTTTGGCGTCCCGTGCTGTCGATTTTGAAGATCGCCACGAGCGTACTGTCATACTTATCGTTGCCGGCCGGACCGGATTCGACGGTGACGGTGACGGTGACGGACGTGTTTTTTGGTGTGTCCATCAGCACAAGCTGCCACTCCGCGTCGGCAATCTGAAGTTCTTTAGTTTTTGCGGAGTCGATTCCGCGTGCCTCAATACGTACCGTCGTGCCGTCGTCATTGAGGCAGGCGAAGAGCAGCGCCTTGACGGCGCGCGGATTCGTCCATCGAATGCGGGACGGCATGTCTTTGCCGGCCGGCCGCACGTCAAGCATGCCGGCGAGAAAGACGGCCGCCGCATTGGCCAGAATGGCGCAGCCGGGTCCGTTTTCCGCGCGCCAACCCGGATCGTCTACGTGAAATTTATAAGCTTCGCCACCGACCGCCTCGACGGTCAACTCTTTGAGTTCGTTGGACAGTGCATACCGTGGCTGGATGTAACTGGTTTTCATCATCAGTTTCGCCATGGTCTTGTGCTTGAGCCACTTGAACTTTCGAATCTGATAGTCGAACCGCACGGAGCCGCCGGCCTTCCGGTTTTTTCCTGATCCGGGGCGCCACGCGGTGACGATCGGCATACCCGTCGATGCGGCGTTGACGCGGACAAAGCGGCAGTGCCATTGGTCATCGGGCTTCGGTGGGATAGGGTTGGCCGTTGTCTAACTCATCGATGCGGAGGCGTCCTTCCGCCTGCCAGCCGCCATCCCGCGGCTTGACGTGGAAATCCGCGCTAGTCGCGTTCCACATCGTGTTGCCGCCGCCGATGGCGCCCTCGGATTTGAGTGCACCGTTAGAGTCCAGGAGTGTGCCTTTGGCTGAAATCGCAAGGCTGGAGCTGTTGCCGTCGCCTTGGGGATCGAGATGGAGAGCGACACAGTCTTCGCTTTGCAGATCGTCGTCACGCGTTGAACTCATGGCGACGATCTGCAAAGCGTCCACGTCAAAGGCCACGTACAGGTAGACGTCATCCCAGATGATGGCGGCACGTGCAGCCGGCGCCTCGCCGGCCGCATTGCCGACCACGTGCCTGAGGTCGGTCCAGGTCGCCGCCTCCCACATTGGTTCTTCGAGACGTCCTTCGAGATTCGGTAATGTTTCGGCCCGCTGCCAAACGTAGTCCGCCGGTTCGGGTCCAACTATCGTCGCCGACGTTTCGGAACCTTTGAGTGATACATTGCCCGCGACCAGGAAAGCCAGTATTGCTGGTAGCAGTCTATTCATCGCCATTCCTGTATTTACAATTCCATTTTAGGGAATTGTAGTACGAATTCCTATGGGATCAACTTATTCTGGACCGTCGCGACGCAACCGTTTGCGCCGGTGTTCGTGAATCTGCCTGTCCGGCCGTTGCGGCTACGCCGGCGTCACGACGAGGCTTTCCATCACGTCGCCCTCGGCGATGGCATCGACGACTTCCTGCCCTTCGAAAACCTGTCCGAAGACGCTGTGCTTGCCATCCAGCCACGGCGTCGGTACGTGGGTAATGAAGAATTGGCTGCCGTTGGTGTTCGGACCGGAATTTGCCATGGAAAGAGTGCCCGGCTTGTCATGCTTGAGCTCCGGGTGGAACTCGTCGTCAAACTTATACCCCGGCCCGCCGGTACCGTTGCCGTCGGGGCAACCGCTCTGGACCATGAAGTCCGCGAGGACACGGTGAAAGCTGAGCCCGTTGTAATACCCTTCGCCGCTGAGTTTGGTGAAATTTGCAACGGTGTTGGGAACCTTGTCGTTAAACAGCTCCAGGCGAATGACACCTTTGCCGGTCGTGATGGTCGCTACGGGCATTGAAATTCTCCCTTTGAATCAAGTTTCCGTTACCTTAGCGCGTACATCCTGCGGCGCAAGTGTGGACCCGAGAAGCCACCCCAACATGTCCGTCGTACGCGTCACTCGTTCCCGGATTCCTCCGCCTGAGTTTCCTTCGACCATCCAAATCTCTGCAGATAATCCTTTATCTCCCGCTGGTCCTTATGAACCGGCGGTAAGTAGCTTCTGACGCGGGTGCGTCGCCACCAAGCCCCGTGTGGGTCTGCAAGTTCGGTAAACTCGTAGCGGTATAATTCCGCACGAACGAATCGAGGCGGTCCCTCGGGGAACGGGTTGCCGGCCAGGAGCTGTAACACTGCCGCATCACCTGCCAGGAGCTTGTGGATCAAATGAACCAGCCAGGGCTGGTGCCCGATGTCGGACATGGCGGCGAACCATATCTGCCAGTCGAGCCGGTAATGGTAGGGTGCCACAATGCAAGGCCGACGATCGACGTCGCCGGGCTTGCATCTGAATTCATACTCCCTCCACTCGGCGTTGGGGTCGCGCGGGTTGTGCGCGGTCGTGCCCTCGATGATGACCTCGAAACGTTGTTTTCCGACAGAGCCGAAGGCGCCGTAGGTGTTGACCAGATGCAACCTGTCGAAGGATCGATTCATCTGCTGCTTCGGTGATTTCATGTTGCGGATAGGCTGTACGCTCAGGAAGGCGACGAGCCCCGTCAGGGGGAGCAGGACAGCAAGGCGCGGCAGGACGAAGCGCCGATCCACTTTCAGGTTCTCGAGCCGTTCGATAAACCGCCGCGGGAAAGCAGCCGTCAGGAGGCGATCGTCGAAACAGGGAATGCATAGGGCGATTACAAGCCAATTCAAGAACGACAGATTGCCGCTGATGATAAGCAGAAGTTGGAAGGCCAGGGTGATCCCGGCGCCAAGACGGCGCACAAGTCGCGGACCGAAGAACATCCATGGCACTAGCAGTTCGACGATGTGGTTACCGAGCACCTCAAACTCATGTACAAACGCCG